>JANNVF010000535.1:0-1917 GCA_031414315.1 Hyphomonadaceae bacterium
GCGGCGATCCCGACAACATGCCGCCCGATACGTTGATGAACCCGGCGTCGATCGCCGAAGCGTACTGGCGCCTGCACACGCAGACGCGCGATGCGTGGACCTTCGAACTTGATTTGCGGCCCTATGGGGAGAATTGGTGATGGAGATCGAATTCATCTTCGATGTGGGCAGCCCGAACGCCTACCTTTCACACAAGGTGCTGCCCGGCATCTGCGCGCGCACGGGCGCGACGGTGGCGATCAGGCCGTGCCTGCTCGGCGGCATCTTCAAGGCGACCGGCAACCAGGCGCCGATGATGGCGTTCGGCAATATCCGCAACAAGATGCCGTACGAAATGCTGGAGACGCGCCGCTTCATCGCCGCCCACAAGCTCGACGCGTTCCAGATGAACCCGCACTTTCCGGTCAACACGCTGATGATGATGCGGATGGCGGCGGCGTGCGAGATCGATGGCGGTTTGAGTGCGTATGTGGACGCAATCTGCCATCACATGTGGGAAGCGCCGAAGAAGATGGACGATCCCGACGTGATCCGCGCGGCGCTGACGGAGTCCGGGCTCGATGCCGAACGTCTGATGGCGCGGGCCGGCGAAGCGGACGCCAAGGCAAAGCTCATGGCCAGCACCGAAGCGGCGGTGGCGCGCGGCGCCTTCGGCATCCCCACGTTCTTCGTCGGCGACGAGATGTATTTTGGCAAGAACACGCTGCGCGACGTGGAGGATGAGCTCAACCGCCGGAAAGGCTAGGTTGGCCGCATCGATTCGCAGAACGCGATCCTTGAACGCGGGGGCCAGCCATGCCGAACTTCTTTTCCCTCACCGATCTCGCGTGGGTCGCAGCGCCGCTCGCCGCGCTGATTTCCGGCGTCTTCCTGATCGGCCGTGGTGCGGCCAGCATGGGGCGCGGGCGGGTGGTCAGCGGCGGGCGCGGGATGGCGAGCGGGCTGGCGGCCGTGGCGGCGGCGTTCATCGCGGCGCTGGTGGCGCTCAACATGCAGAGCTATTCGCGGCTCACCTGGGAAAAGCCGGTGGCGGAAGTCCGCGTCGCGCAGGCCGACGCCGCGCAGAAGCTCTACGATGTCACCGTTGTCCGTCAGGACGGCACGAACCTCGAGACGAAATGCGTGCTGCAGGGCGACGAGTGGATTCTCGGCGGCCGCGTGCAGAAGTGGAAGCCGTGGGCCAACACGCTGGGCATGAACGCGACCTACGAACTCGACCAGCTCGCCAACAAGTACGTCGACGCCCGCGAAGCCAACGGCAAGCCGATCACCGCGTGCGACGTGTCGCGCCCGCCGAACGTCATCCTGGCGAAGACCCCGCAGGGTTTCCGCGACTGGCTGACGAGCGTCTCGCAAGCCGAAGACCGCCGCTTCGGCTCCGCCAACTACATGCCGCTGGCCGATGGCGCGGTGTACCGCGTGGTGATCACGCAAGGCGGCTTCAACGCGGAAGCGGCGAACGATGTGGCGCGGGCGGCGGTGAACTAGGTGCGGGAGCGTTCATGATGCGGGCCTGGACAGAGGAGTACTACGACATCGTCGCGCACTACTTCTGGGCGCCGGATCAGATCGGGCACCGCAGCGACAAGGAGCGCAAGCTAAAGAAATCGTTCGAGGTTCTGGGCCGGTTGCGCTCCCTGGAAGAGCCGCTCAATCATATTCTTGGCGTTTTCTTCGCGTTGGCGCCGTCAAGTTTTGTTGATCGCATCTTCGAGAAGCACGCGGGCGTTGTCGCGGGTGAGACACTCACGTTGTTGGGGAGGACCGCACACAGCGACGTCACACAGCCTGACTTCGCCTTCGATGGCTTGAACTCCTACCTGACCATCGAGGCGAAGGTCGGTAGTCAATCCTCGTTCGAGCAGTTGCTCAAATACGCCTACTTGCACCGAGCCGCGGCATCTGAGCGGCCGCGCG
>JANNVF010000536.1:0-4451 GCA_031414315.1 Hyphomonadaceae bacterium
GGCGCCTGCAAGGACCCGCCCCATGCCCAACATCGACGCCCGTCTGGCCGAACTCAACATCGTCCTGCCCACACCGACGCCGCCGCTGGCGTCGTATGTGCCGTTCGTGGAGGTGGGCGGGCTGGTGCACATCTCGGGGCAGGTCAGCATCGATGCGGCGGGCGGGATCAAGGGCAAGCTCGGCAAGGACGTCTCGCTCGAACTGGGCCAGGCGGCGGCGCGGCTGTGCGGACTGAACCTGCTCGCGCAGCTGAAAGTGGCGTGCAAGGGCGACCTCGACCGGGTGATCCGCGCGGTGAAGCTGAACGGCTTCGTCAACGTGGCGCCCGACTTCGACGACATCCCGAAGGTGATCAACGGCTGCTCGGACCTGATGTTCGAGGTGCTGGGCGAGGCCGGCCGGCACGCGCGCTCGGCGGTGGGCGTCGCCAACCTGCCGCTGAATTTCGCGGTGGAGGTGGACGCGGTGTTCGCGATCGCTACATGAGCGTGTGAGCCAGCCCCCTTCGGCCGTTCGGGCCACTTCCCCCGCTTGCGGGGGCAGAAAGTATTTTGCTCCCCCTTTTCACGGGGGAGCTGTCCGCGCAGCGGACTGAGGGGGCAGCGCCGGAGGACCTACACATGCAAACCCGTCAGCTCGGCGCCGCCGGCCCCAAAGTCTCCGCCCTCGGCCTCGGCTGCATGGGCATGTCGGATTTCTACGGCCCCGCCGATCGCGGCGAAAGCATCGCCACGATCCACGCCGCGCTCGACGCCGGCGTCACGCTGCTCGACACCGGCGATTTCTACGGCATGGGTCACAACGAGATGCTGATCAGCGAGGCGCTGAAGGGACGCGCCCGCGACAGCTACCAGCTCAGCGTGAAGTTCGGCGCCCAGCGCGGGCCGGACAATTCCTGGCTCGGCTTCGACGGGCGCCCCGCCGCGGTGAAGACCGCGCTCGCCTACACGCTGCAGCGCCTCGGCGTGGACTACATCGACATCTACCGCCCGGCGCGGCTCGATCCCTCTGTGCCGATCGAGGACACCGTCGGCGCCATCGCCGAGATGATCAGGGCCGGCTACGTGCGCCATGTGGGCCTCTCCGAAGTCGGCGTCGAGACCATCCGTCGCGCGCACGCGACCCATCCGGTGGCGGACCTGCAGATCGAGTACGCGGTGCTCACGCGCGGCGTCGAAACCGAAATCCTGCCAACGCTCAACGCGCTCGGCATCGGCATGACCGCCTACGGCGTGCTCTCGCGCGGCCTGATCAGCGCCGGCGCCGCCAACGGCGAAAGCCTCTCCGGCTGGCGCGCGCACATGCCGCGGTTCAGCGGCGACAACCTGAAGACCAACCTCGTGCTGGTCGCGGCGCTCGAAGTGATCGCGCGGGAAAAAGGCGCGAGCGTCGCGCAGCTGGCCATCGCGTGGGTGCTGGCGCGCGGCGACATGATCCAGCCGCTGGTCGGCGCGCGCCGGCGCGACCGGCTGGTCGAGGCGCTGGGCGCGATCAATCTCGTGCTCACGCCGGAAGATCTCGCGCGCATCGAGGCGGCGGCGCCCATCGGCGCGGCGGCGGGAAGCCGTTACCCCGATGCGCAGATGGGCATGCTCGACAGCGAACGACGCAGCGGCGCATAATCAGCCCATGGCGGACGGCTCCGGCGACACCATCACCATCACGCTGGCGCCCGGCCTTGCCGGCGTCTCACGCGCGGACTGGGACGCGCTCGCCAACCCCGAAGGCGATCGCTTCGATCCGTTCATCTCGTATGATTTCCTGGCCGCGCTGGAAGACTCCGGCTGCACCGGCGCGACGGCGGGCTGGGAGCCGCTGCATGTGCTGGCGCACGATGGCGCGCGCCTCGTCGGCGCCATGCCGCTCTATCTGAAGAGCCATTCCTACGGCGAGTACGTGTTCGATCATTCGTGGGCCGACGCCATGCGGCGCGCCGGCGGCACATACTATCCGAAACTTCAGTGCGCCGCGCCGTTCACGCCGGTCACCGGGCGGCGGCTGCTGGCGCGCGACGAGAGCGCCGAGCGCGCATTGATCGTCGGCGCGGTCGAAGCCGCGAAGGTGATGGGCGCCTCATCGGTGCACGTGACGTTTCCGACGCAGGATGAATGGACGCGGCTGGGCGCTGCGGGCTTCCTGCAACGCACCGGCGTGCAGTTCCACTGGGCCAACGCCGGTTACGCGTCGTTCGACGACTTCCTGAAAGCGCTCTCGGCCAACAAGCGCAAAACCATCCGTCGTGAGCGTGTGCGCGCCGTGGAAGGACTGACCGTGCGCCGCCTGCAGGGCGAGGAGATCAAGCCGGCGCACTGGGACTTCTTCTTCCGCTGCTACATGGACACCGGCGCGCGCAAATGGGGCAGCCCCTATCTCAACCGCGCGTTCTTCCGCCTGCTAGGCGAGCGCATGGGCCACCGCTGCGTGCTGTTCCTCGCCGAAGCGGACGGCAAGCCGCTCGCGTGCGCGCTCAACCTCGTCGGCTCCGACACGATCTACGGCCGCTACTGGGGCTGCATGGCGGAAGTGCCGTTCCTGCACTTCGAGCTCTGCTATTATCAGGCGATCGACTACGCGATCGAGCACGGGCTGAAGCACGTGGAGGCCGGCGCGCAGGGTGAGCACAAGCTGCTGCGCGGCTACGCGCCGGTGACAACGTATTCCGCGCACTGGATCGCGCATGGCGGCCTGCGCAATGCGGTGGCGAGTTATCTCGAGCACGAGCGCCCCGCCATCGCCGACGAGATCGAGGCGCTCGACGCGCACACGCCGTTCAGGAAGGGCGAGCCCACATGAGCCTCACCGGCGCCTACGACCCCGCCAACATATTCGCGAAGATCCTGCGCGGAGAGGCGCCGTGCGCGAAGGTGTTCGAGGACGAGGTGGCGCTGGCGTTCATGGACGTCTTCCCGATCGGACGCGGCCATGTGCTGGTCGTCCCGAAGCGTGTCCAGGCCCGCAACTTCATCCACATGCCGCCCGACGACGTCGGCCCCTACATGGAGCGCGTGCACCGTGTCGCCCGGGCGCAGGTGAACGCGCTGGTCCCCGACGGGGTGTCGATCCTGCAGTTCAACGGCGCGTCCGCGGGCCAGACCGTCTTTCACCTGCACTTCCACCTCGTGCCCCGCTGGGCCGGCGTGCCCATGGGCAAGCATGGCCAGACCCCGATGGCCGACATGCTGGAACTTCAGGCGCTGGCGGCGGAGATCGCGGCAGCATTGTGAGCATCTCGACTTCTGCTGCATTACAGCGTGGAATTCGCCGACCGCTGACGATACCCATGGCCTGTCACTCTTGGGCTTAATTCTGGGGATCTACCTGATGATGGATGTGTTCCAAATCGCCGCCATGGCGGCCGGCGGCGGCATGGGCGGCGCGCTGTATTGGATCCTTTCGCAACGCAAAACCTTGCCGGCCCGCGCGCGTCGCGCAGTGCGACGCCGCTAGCGACGGAACTTCCTGCGTCTCTTGGCGGTTTTTGCCGCAGCAAGGAGACGAAGGATGAATGAAGTTTCGATACTGGGCGCCGTCATCGTCGGCGTTCTCGCGGGCTGGATCGCCGAACAGGTGACCGGCCGCAACCATGGTCTCATCACCAACCTCGTCGTCGGCGTCGTCGGCGCATTTCTCGGCGCCCTCGTCGCCGGGCTGCTGAACATCGGGTTCGCCGGCTTCGTCGGGAGCCTTATTGTCTCCAGCGTCGGCGCGATCCTGCTGCTGTGGCTGGTCAGCATGGCCAGGCGCAGTCCGCTGGCCTAGACGGCGCGTCTATCCGAAAGCGCGGTCCGCGAGGGCCGCGCTCTTGTTGTGCTACGGTGCGGCGCAGAGCCCCGGCGCTACCTGATCGGCGGGGCGCCGGTCGAGGTATTTCTTCTCCACGATCAGATACGTCTGGGCGCCGATGTTCTCCGCCGTGTGGCGCACCTCGACATCGCTGCTGAATGACGCGCCCGCCTTCAGTGGCTGATCCACCGTGCCGGCGGGGCGCGTGTTGCGCATGACACTCTCGCCTTCGAGGACGTACCCGAAGTTCGGCGGGTGGTAGTGCGGCTCGTGGCCGACGCCGTGTGGGAACGTGCAGCGCAGGACACGGATCTGCGCGTCCTCGCTGAGCACCTCGCACACCTTTTCGCCCCGCCAACCGGCGCAGAGGGCGGACGGCAGCGACGCATCCAGCGGTCCCGCCGCGGCGCTCGCGCAGCCGACAAGCGCCAGCGCAAGCGCCGCGCGTCCGATGGCCCGCATGCTCGTACTCCAAACGAAAAGGGCGACCCTTGCAGGCCGCCCTTTCCTCTTAATGCTTTGAACGGCCTACGCCAGTTCCGGCTCCTTCGGCTTATCGGCGTCGCCCTTCGGGCGCGTCTCCTGCAGGTACTCGAACGCGAGCTTGTCCACGTCGTCCTTGTCGATATCGACCTTGACGATGCCGCCGTCCTTCAGCTTGCCGAAC
>JANNVF010000537.1:0-6301 GCA_031414315.1 Hyphomonadaceae bacterium
ATTCCCGCAAACGCGAGGAAGCCGAACATGCGCCACGTCTCGACCCATCGTGTGGCCGCAGACGCATGGGTTACAAACGAAACGCCCGACACGAACGCGCCAATCGCGCCAACGGAGGCGAGCGCCATGAGGCCACGGCCCGGCACGTCCAGCCATTTTGGCGGCTGGCGGTGTTCAGCTGTCGTCGTCATCGTGTATCTTCCGGGTATTACTGTCAGCGCGGCTTCAGCTTCTTCAGCACGCCCGAGAACGTCAAAATCGGCGCGTCGTTCTGCTCCAGGTATCCCTGCATGAACAGCATCGACTTCGTCTCGCGCACCACGCGGCCTTCCGCGTAGATCGGCGATCCGGCAACGCCCGCGCCGGCGAGTTCGCAGTTGAACGTCACGGTTACCGCGTGCTGGCCTTTCAGCGTCGTGTGCGCGAGCGCGAACAGCGCGAAGTCCGCGAACGTCATCAGCGCGCCGCCGTGCGCATTGCCGCCGCCATTCATGTGCCGCTTCTCCGGCATGAACGCCGCGCGCGTGCGCCCGTCTGCCTCCGTGCGGAAGCAGAGCGGCCCGCACAGGGTTTCGAACGGGTCGCCGCCATCGCCCCAGCTGAGCCAGCCCTTGAACGGGCCGTCGGTGAGTTCCACGGGATCGCCGTAGCCGTCTGGTTTGGTCGTTTCGAGCATCAGGCGGTTCTATCGGGCGGGCGCCAAAAGGGAAGCCTTGCGGGCGGGCGGTGCGGCGATAGGGTGCGCCCGCGATGGAGGGCAGGTCATGCGGGCAGGGATTGCGGCGATGGGGTTTCTGGCGCTGGCGGCATGCAGCCCCGGCGATACCAGGAAGATTGAACCGCCCACGCACGCCGCAGCCGAGCCCAACGCTGCGATGAAGGAGACCTTCGCCAACTGCACGTGGGGCGAGGTGGAGGGCGCGGGCCTCTCCATCTGGAGCTACGCGTGCGGGCCGGGCTTCGGCGACGTGCGGCTGGTGGCGGACGAGACGCTGCCAGGGTTTGCGCTGGAGTCCACCGGAGCCGAAGGCGTCCAGCGCCGACCGGTGGTGCGGGTGTTCAAGAAAGCCGCCGACGCGCCGCTCGACGCAGTGCTGCCCGCCGTGCGCGCGGCGTCGCCGGGACCCGCGACCGCGACATGCGCCTTTGCGCCGTCGGCCTCCTTCGACGCCATCGGTCACACGCGCTTCGTGCTGGAGCCAACCGGCGTCGCGAAAGCCGCATGGGATGCGAGTGTGCAGGGCGACTCGCCCGGCGAGGCGCCTTGCGGGGACCTCGGGGTTTCAATTGTCGGTGATCGCTACTTTGAAGTGTCGCCAGACAAGCAAGATACGGTAGTGTTTGTGGAACTGGGCAGCGAGATCCAGATCTTCGACGCGGGAACGCTCAAGGCGGCTGATGCACATTGACGGCTCTCGGGCCGCGAGCCGGAGAGTGGTCTGATGTCCAGTGGTGCGCCGGCGCAGACGCCGATCGACTTCATCTATTTCGATCCGGAACACACCGACTATCACCCGGGGCATATCCGCATCTTTGCCGAGCGCGCGGACGCCGACCCTCGCATCAGGTCGATGCACTTTGTGCTGTCGCCTGCATTTGCCGCGCATGATCCCGCGGGCGTTCTCCCCATCATCCGCGCGGGGCGAAAGGCGTCGCTCGACTTCTGCAGCGAAGAGGTGATGCGCGCGAGCGACCCCAATGGCGGGTTGACATCGCGCGGACGCGGCAAGGTGCGCTGGGAAGAAGCGCGCCGCCTGCTGACAGAGCGTCCCGGCGCGACGCTCTACGATACACCGTTTGACAACACGCTCGCCGCCGCAGCGCTAGATCGGCGCGCGCTTCCCGGCCGCATTACCGGCACGGTATTTTCCTGCGCGCCGGCGATCTTCTCGCCAAGCCTGGTCACTCGCCTCAAGTTGAGCGCGAAGTACCTGCTGGCGCGCCGCGCCGAGATCCCGGTCGTTTTCACGTTCGATCAGGTGTTCGTCGAGAAGGGGCCGCGCGCGATCGTGTCGAACTGGAAGGTCGTCCCCGATCCACTGCCGCTCACTCAAGCGCAAATGCAGCGTCTGGTGACAGCGCCAGCCGCCACCGCGAACGACCGCGTCGAGTTCCTGCTGTTCGGGGGGCTCGGCGCGCACAAGGGCGTGTTCGAACTCCTGCAGGCGCTGCGTGACCTCGCGCCCGGGACGGCGGCGAAGACACGGGTGCGCTTCCTCGGAAAGTACACCGAAGGCGGCGCTGAAGGGCGTCGCGCGTTCATGGCCATCATCGAGGAGACCCGCGCAGCGACGAACGCCGAGATCGTCCTGGAGGAACGCTTCGCCACCGAGGACGAACTGATCGACGCGATGATACAGTGCGATGCGATGATCGCCACGCGCCGCCATCATGAAGGCGTCAGCCACAACCTGATCTGGGCGGCGGCCGCCGGACGGCCGATCATCTCGCAGAACTCAAGCTGGATGGGCCACATCACGGAACGAGAAGAGCTCGGCCTCGTGTGCGACCCGCTCGATCCCAAGGCCATCGCGGCCGCGATGACGCAGATAGTTGATCCTCAGTGGCGTGCGGCGTTCAAGATCGCCGGCCCGCGCGCATTCGCCGCCGGCTATACTGCCGACGGCTACTACGAAACGGTGATCACGGCGCTCGCGGGCCCGCGCCCGGCGACCGTCGCGGCGGTGGCGTAGCTATTTGTACGCCACTGCCGCGCTGGCGGGGCCGGTCAGCGGGATGATCTCGATCCGGCTGAAGCCCGCCTCCCTGCACCACTGCGCGTATTGCGCGCCGGTGAAGTCGAACGCCTCGCCGAATTCGATCAGCATGTTGAGCGACATCATCAGGCCGAACGCATTCTGCCGGCGCGCATCGTCGATGATGTTCTCGATGGCGACCAGCGCCCCGCCCGGCGGCAGCGCGGCGTAAGCCTTGGCGGTCAGCATTTTCTTGTCCGCCAGGTTCCAGTCGTGGAGGATCATGCCCATGGTGATGACATCGGCCTTCGGGAACTCGTCTTTGAAGAAGTCGACGACGGCGGCCTTCACGCGCTCGGCGCCGCCGCGTTCGGCGATGCGCCGCTCAGCGATCGGCTTCACGACGGGGAGATCGCACGTAGTGCACCTCATGTGCGGGTTGTGCTGCGCCACGAGCGAGGAGAGCTGGCCAGTGGCGCCGCCGATGTCCACCATCGTCTTGTACGTCGAGAAGTCGAAGGTCTGTGCGAACGTCGCGAAGTTGCCGAGCGAGATGCCGCTCATCGCATCCATGAACTGCTCAAGGCGGGCGGGATCAGCATAGAGTTCCTCGAACATGGACGCGCCAGTGGATTTCACCTCGTTCTGCGGCTTGCCGGTTTTCAGCGCGGGCGTGAGATCGGCCCAGAAGCGGTAGAGGCGGGCATTGGCCATCTCCAGAATGCCGCCGATGTACTGCGGGCTGTTGCGGTCGAGAAACACGGCGGTGGACGGCGTGTTGCTGTACGTCGCCGCCACCCCATCGCCATCGCGCGCAAGCAGGCCGAGCGCCACCAGCGTATCGAGGAAGTCATACGTGGCGCGCGCATGCAGGCCCATGGCCTTTTCCAGTTCGCCGCCGGTCTTGGGACCGCTCGCGAGATGCGTGTAGAGCCCCAGCTCCACCGCGCTCAGCAGGGTCTTGGACGCCCAGAATCCCATGCCGACCTGCATGATGTGTTCGGGATTGGCTTCGCTCTGCATGGTGATCCCTTTCGTCTAGAATTTAGCCGCGCGCCAAGGTCAGCGTGTGATCGAGGTGCTTGCGCAGCACGATGTCGGCGCCATCGCGGGCCCGGATGATGTGCTCGCGCAAGTTCGGCAGGTTGATCCGCGCCCAGACGCCGCGCGCGAACGTCTCGGCGTCGGGTTCGCTCAGGGTGCGGAAGCGGGCGTAGAAGGAGGCTGGATCATGCTCGGCCGCGCGCCAGAAACCCATGAAGCGGTGCAGGAACCATGTCTCCAGATCCTCTTCGCTGGCGTCGATGTAGATCAGCGCGTCGAGGTGGTCGTTCGCGTTGCGCCCGTCCGGCAGCGGCGACAGGCCAAGCCCTTCGATCAGCAGCAGATCGGGCCGCGCGATGGTGCGGGCGAGCGCCGGATCGACATCGTAGGTGACATGCGAATAGGTCGGGAAGGTTGTTGCGCCCACGCGCGCTTGCGTGAGCGCGGCAAACAACGCGTCGATGTCGTATGATTGCGGGTAGCCCTTGAGCAACGTCAGGCCTTGCGCGTCGAGCGTCGCGCTGGGCAGCAGGAACCCGTCGGTGGAGACCGTATCCACGCGCTGCGGCGCCATCGTTTCCGCCAGCGCCGCGCACAGGGTGCTCTTGCCGGCGGCGACCGAGCCGGTGACGCCGATCACGGTCACCGCGCCCGGCCGCATCCGCGCCGCAAGCCGCGCGGCGACGTCGGCGATTGTTACGGGGAGCGCAGCGTCGGCCATCACGGGTTAGATATTCGCTCCCGCGCCGTGGTGGAAGTCTGTCCGCCGCCGCGCCCGCCTTGCCAGCCCACCCCGCGCGCGCGATCTTGGCGTCCTCATCCGGAGCCCGGCCCCCAATGTCCCTTGATCCCGAAACCCGCGCCGAATTTGTTGCCCAGGTCCGCCGCTTCGCGGAGGCGCGGCTGCGGCCGATCGAGGCGAAGGTCGCCGAGGACGATGCCATCCCGGCCGACGTGATCGGCGAGATGAAGGCGATGGGCCTCTACGGGCTCTCGATCCCGGAGGAATTCGGCGGCCTCGGGTGCTCGATGGAGGATGAAGTCTCCGTCGGCTTCGAGCTCGGGCGCGTGTCGCCGGCGTTCCGCTCCGCGTTCGGCACCAATGTCGGCATCGGCAGCCAGGGGCTCGTGATGTTCGGCACGCCGGCGCAGAAGGACAAGTATCTGCCCGGCATCGCGTCGGGAGAGATCGTCACCAGCTTCGCGCTCACTGAACCGGAAGCGGGGTCCGACAGCGCGAGCGTGCGCACGCAGGCGATCTGGGACGGCGAGGAGTACGTGATGAACGGCGTCAAGCGATACATCACCAACGACAACAAGGCGCACCTGTTCACGGTGATGGCCCGCACCGATCCATCGAAGAAGGGCGGTTCCGGCGTGTCGGCGTTTCTTGTGCCGCGCGAGTTGAAGGGCATTTCCGTCGGCAAGCCGGAGAAGAAGATGGGCCAGCAGGGCGCCCACATCTGCGACGTGAACTTCGATGATGTTCGTGTTGGCAAGGAGCTTCTGCTCGGCAATGAGGGCGAGGGCTTCAAGGTGGCGATGCAGGTGCTCGATCGCGGGCGGCTGCACATCTCCTCGGTGTGCGTGGGCGTCGCGGAGCGGCTGATCGCCGACTGCGTGGCGTATGCGGGGGAGCGCAAGCAGTTCGGCCAGGCGCTGGCCAGCTTCCAGCTCATCCAGGCGCAACTCGCCGACAGCAAGACCGAAGCCTACGCCGCCAAATGCATGGTGCTCGACGCCGCCCGCCGTCGCGACGCGGGCGAGAACGTCACCATGCTGGCGTCCTGCGCGAAGCTCTTCGCGTCGGAAATGGTCGGCCGCGTCGCGGACCGCGCGGTGCAGATCTTCGGCGGCGCCGGCTACACCGCCGACCACGGCATTGAGCGGCTCTACCGCGACGTCCGCATCTTCCGCATCTACGAAGGCACCAGCGAAATCCAGCGCACCATCATCGCGCGCGAAATGATGAAAGCGGGCGGATGAGCACGCAAGCAAACGGCCCCCTCCACGGCGTCCGCGTCATCGATCTCACGCAGTTCGTGCTCGGCCCCTACGCCACGCAGACGCTGGGCGATCTCGGCGCCGATGTGATCAAGATCGAGGAGCCGGGCGGCGATCGCCAGCGCAATGGCGGCAAGGCCCCGAACTCCGACAACATGGGTCCCTTGTATGTGGCGCTGAACCGCAACAAGCGCTCGGTCACGCTGGATCTCAAGACCGAACCCGGCAAGCGCGCGCTGAAGAAGCTCGTGCGTCACGGCGACATCTTCATCCACAACATGCGCCCCGAGGCGATCGCGCGGCTGGGCTTTTCGTACGACGCCGTGCGCGCGGAAAAGCCGGACATCATCTACGTGGAGGCGGTCGGCTACGATCCGGCGGGACCGTACGCGGGCCGTCAGGCGTTCGACGATCTCATCCAGTCGGCCAGCGGCGCGTGCGATCTCAATGCGCTGGTGGAGCCGGGCGCGGCCTTGCGTCCGCTGCCATCGGTGGTCGCCGACAAGACGTGCGGGCTCTTCGCCGCCATCGCCGCGCTCGCGGCGCTCCGCCACAAG
>JANNVF010000538.1:0-9763 GCA_031414315.1 Hyphomonadaceae bacterium
CCTGTGCATCGCCGCCGCCTTCGGCTCCATCATCCGCGGGTCGCACGCGTCGCTGCAGTCGGATGTCACGCTCGCCTACGACATGGCGCCGCCCTCAAGGGTCGCGACCTTTGCGGTGATCGGCGTCGTCGCGGTCAGCTATTTCCTGTCGTTCATCGGCCTGAACATCATTTTTCTCTACGGTGATTTCCCGACCGCATTTCCCGCCGTCGATGTGAGAACGCTGGTGATGGCGGCGAGCGTTCTCGGCGCGCTGGCGTTTGTTGCGTTTCTGGTTGTCGCGCGCGGGCTCTTTCAATTGGTCCGCGTGGAAATCCTGCTCGCAGTTCTGATGTTTGCGATTGGCTGGGCGATCATTCTGGCGATGTCGGGCATCATCGGGTTCGACGCCGCTGAGACATACCTCCGCGTGCGCGGCCTCGGCTGGATCAGCTACGGGCTTGTGATCCTGGGGATGTCGCTTGCCGTCGCGCTGGTGCTCGCCGTCAACTGGCGGGCGCTTCCCGCGATCCTCGTCCTGGCCCTGATCGTGCTGCTGGGGGACAAGCTGATCCAGGCGTTGACCCCGCTTGCGGCGTATCTCCGGTCGCTCTGAGCCACGCGCGACGCTAGATCGTCATGCCCTTCACGATCTTCGCCTCCAGCGCCTTGCGCCGCGCTGCCGGGATGGGAATTGTCTTCCGCGTGATCAGGTCGAACGTCACGGCCACCGCTTCCGCCGTGCACCACGCGTCACCGCTCACCGGATCGAGCAGCCAGTGCACGAGGCGGTTGGTCTTGTCGGCCACCTCGACCACGCCGGAGCGCACTTCCATCAGATCGCCCGCGCGCGGCCAGCGCTGCGGGGCGAGGCGATATTCCAGCACCGCGCCGCCGGCGGTTTTCGCCACGCCATCGGCGTCGGCGGCGTCCTTGGCCACGTCGTTGCGCCAGCCGGCGAACAGGTTGGGCACCGAGTCCGACACGCGGCCGAGAAACAGCTCCATCCGCATCCGCCCGAACGCGTCGCAGTGATCGGGCGTCACCATCACGCGGCCGACAACCGGTGCGCCGAGCGCTTCGGCGTGCGTGCGCGTGGGCGAGGTGGATGGCGTCATCACGTCGATGGAGCGGGGCGCGGCGTGCGGTGGGATCGCGCACAGCACCGCTTCGGCGCGACGGCGCACGCGGGCGGGCCACGCGAACGGCTTGAGGGTCGTGGGATCGACGTGCGCGCTGCGGATCACGAACGTCGCCGATGGCGTCCCGTCGGCGTGCAGCAATTCCTGGAAAATGGTGATGGTGAACTCGTCGATGGCGACAACGCCGCCGCGCATGGACAGCGGCGCGCCCTGATGCGCCTCACGCAAAAAGCGGACGTGCATGTCCAGCGGTTGCAGCGATGATGTCGCGTCGGCATGGAACGCGCGCGGCATGTCGATGGCGGCGGCCAGAAAGCCAAGCCCCTCCATCGCGCGTGATGCGAAGAAGCGCACGTTCATGTGCAGGTTTTCGTCGCACTCCCACGCATTGACGGAGCCGCGATACAACTCGAGCGGCGCAACAGATCTGGAGACGGGCGCCTTGGTCATGCGGCGGCGCGACATGTGGCGCACAGGCCGCGCGCCTCGATCATCGTGCGCGTGATGGCAAACCCGGTGCGCGTGGCGGCCTCGCTCACATCGACGAGCGCGTGGCCGGCATCGGATTCCTCGGTGCGCCCGCAGGTGGTGCAGATCAGGAAGATCATCGTGCGCGCGCACGCGCCCACATCGCACGCCACGAACGCGTTGAGGCTTTCCACCCGGTGCGCGAGGCCCAGGCGCGTGAGAAAATCGAGCGCGCGATAGACCGTGGGCGGCTTGGCGGCGCCCGCCTCGGTCTTGAGGCCGTCCAGCAGGTCGTAGGCTTTCGCCGGGCCGCCGGCGTCGATCAGCAGCTCCAGCACCCGGCGGCGCAGGGGGGTCAGGCTTTCGCCGGCGGTGTCACAGATCTCGCCGGCGCGGGCGAGGTGGGCGGCGCGGTCGACCGGCGGATGGGTGTGATCGTGCGCGTGATCGTGGTCGAGGTGCTTGGAGGACGGGCTCATCGCCACAAGATGGCAATCTTCGGGGGTTGTGGAAAGGCGCGGCGGTGCGCGCCGGCGAAGCGAAGCGCTGTGAGCAAATTTAGGATGAACTGGAACTTTACAAGAACATCGGCCTGTGTCACAACGGAACAGACAACGAACACAGGGCAGGGCGTGACATGCAGGAAGCGGTTTTCAAAGGCGCCACGGGCAAGCTCTATCGCTTCGCGGCCGTCCGCCCCGATGTGGCCTTCCCCGAAGGCCCGGCGGTGTACGCCTTCGCCCGGCCGGCGTTCGGCGGCCGCACCTGGGTGCCGCTGTTCATGTCCCGCACCGCCAACCTCGCCGTCCGCATGACCGGCCACGAGCGCTGGGAAGAAGCGAAGATGCTGGGCGCCACCCACGTGCTGCTGCTGTCCTTCCCGGAGCGCAGCGAGCGTGAAGCCGCCGAAATCGACCTGTCGGACGCGCTCCGCCCGGTGATGAACGACGACGGCCCCGCCGAGCAGGAAGAAGCGCCCATCGCCGCCGGCCAGGTGGTGCACTTCTTCCCGCCGATCCGCCTGAAGGCGGCGGTGGGGTGAGGGTCACTCCGTGAGACGCGGCCTAGACGCCAAGCTGGCGGGCGGCGAGATCGCGCATGATCTCCTCCGAGCCGCCACCGATCGCATTCACGCGCACTTCGCGATAGATCCGCTCGACCCGTCCGCCGCGCATGTACGCCATGCCGCCGAGGATCTGGCTCGCTTCGCGGGCGCAGAATTCGAGCGTCTCCGTCGCCTGCACCTTAAGAAGTGAGAGGTCGAGCACTGGCGTCTCGCCGTTCTGCACGCGCCACGCGCACAGATCGAGCCACGCGGTGGACGCGCGCACGCGCTGCACCATCATCGCGATCTTGTGGCGGATGACCTGGTGGTCGGCGAGCCGCTTGCCGAACGTGCGCCGCTCCTGCGCCCACGCCACTGCGTCCTCGATGCACGCCCGCGCCGACCCGAGCGACCCCGACGCCATGCCCAGCCGCTCGCCGTTGAAGTTGAGCATCACGCCGGCAAAGCCCTTGTTCTCCTCGCCGATCAGGTTCTCCACCGGCACCTCGACATTGTCGAAGTAGAGCGCCGCGGTATCCGACGCCCACCAGCCCTGCTTCTTCAGCGGTGTGCGGGTGACGCCCGGCCGGTCCAGTTCGATCAGCAACAACGAAACACCGCCGGCGCCGGGCCCACCGGTGCGGACGGCCACCGTGCAGTAGTGCGAGGTCATGCCGCCGGTGATGAACATCTTGGCGCCGTTGACGACGTAGACGTCGCCGCGCCGCTCCGCCCGCGTCTGCAGGTTGGCCACGTCCGAGCCGCCCGATGGCTCGGTGATCGCCAGGCTGATCTGCTTCTCGCCCGACAGCACGGCCGGCGCCACGAGCTGTTTCATCGCCGGCGTGCCCAGCGCCAGGATCGGCGGCAGCCCGATGCCGTGCACCATCAGCGCGGTGGAGACCCCGCCCGCGCCCATCCGCGCCAGTTCCTCCGACGTGACGACCCCGTGGAAGCGGTCGACCCCTTCGGTCCAGCCGCCGTACTCTTCGGGATACCCGACGCCGATCAGCCCGAACTTCGCGGCGACCTTGAACACCTCGCGCGGCACGAAGCCCGCTTCGTCCCACGCATCGACGTTGGGCATGAGTTCACGGTCGACGAACTTGCGGAGCTCCGCGCGCCACGAATGGTGCGTGTCGGTGAAGAACGGGGAGGGCGGGCGCAGGCTGTCAAACGTGATCGTCTGCGTGCGCCGGGCGGTGGCGTCATCGGCCATCGGTCTCTCTCCCTCGTTTTGCCAGCGAGCATGCGGCAGCGCGCGAAGCGGCGCCAGTCCTGACCCAGCGTCCGTTACGCCGCCCCGGCCAGCAGCGTCTTCAGGTTCGCCATCGCGCCGGGAAAGTGCGCGCCGTAGCGTTGCAGATGCGCCTGCGCCTCCGGGGTGGTCGCCAGCAACCGGCGCGCCCGATCGCCGAATCCGTCGAGCCGCGAGGCGGCCTGCCAGTCACCGAGATCGGGGTCCTTGCCCCAGCGCACGCGGTTGCGCAGGTCGACGGCGAGCATCACCAGCCAGTCGATGTCGCGATCCGGCAGCGGCACCGGCCGGCAGATGGCGTTCTTGTCGGCCTCGTCGGTGCGGGCGGCCTCCACGTGCGCGATCATCGCGGCGCTGAACGCGGGCTGGCACTGGCGCACGCACTGCAGCGTGATGCGATCGCCCTCGAACACCGCCCGCGTCGGAGCGCGCGACAGCGCGCTGGCAGAGCAATCGATATGCACCGTCTGCGCGGTGGTGGGGATGGCGCCGTGCGCCAGAACGATCCTGTCGGCGTCGATGGCCTGCACGCGGCCCATGCGCACCACATGGCGGATGCGGCGCAGCGCGGCGAGTTCGGCTTTCGAGACGGTGGCGCAGTGGTAGGCCGTCGGCGTGATCGCGGGATCGAGACGCAGAATCTGGCCGCAGGCTTCGAGCCGCGCGAACAGATCGGGGATCGTTGTCGCCAGCGCGGCGGCTTCGATCTGGTTGGCGACGCTCGCGGCCGAATGCACGAAGGTTTCGTCGCCGAGCTGGAAATTCTCGCGGTCGAGCATCCACGCGTCGCGCGGCATGATCCAGCGGATGCGGTGGGGATCGGCGCCGTTTTCCAGCAGCCACAGGCACGCATCCATGCCGGTCTTGCCGGCGCCGATCACGACGGTGTCGGCGTCCGCGCGCGCAAGCCGCGGCAGTGCATTGGGCGGGGCACAGATCACGCCGGGCGCCACAGCGTACGCCGGCGGATTCATGGAAGGGATCTTCGGCGCGAGATAGGCGGCGTCCACAATTTTGCGGGCGGAGACCGGCTGGCGCGCGCCCGACAGCAGCGATGTGATCTCGCCATCCGCATACGCGCTCATCGGAAAGAACTGCACGCGGCCGGACGGCAGGAAATGGCGGCGCATCACCTGATCGAAATAGCTCACCACCTCCGCGCCGGACGCGAGTTCGTAGAGCCCCGCGTTGAAGCCTGTCGCGTCCTTCGCGCCGGAGCCAAGCGGGCGCGAATTGACGCCGTAGTTGCCGGACGGCTGGTGCAGCCGCACGAACGGGTAGGCGTCGTTCCAGTGCCCGCCCGGACGGTGGCGGCGGTCCACGATGGCGATGGTGGCGTCGGTCTCCGCCAGCAGCACGTCGGCGAACGCCATGCCGGCCGTGCCGGCGCCGATGACGAGGTAATCGGCTTCGATTGTCTGTCCAGTCACTGACTGCCCTCCCGCGCGCGGCTCGCTTCATAGCGATGAATGTGGCGGCGAGAAACTCAAATCAAAGTTGGGAGCAGGGCCGTTGACCGTCGGGTCCGCAGTGCGTACTCTTGCTGCATCGGGCCGTTGGCAGACGCCCGGTATCTCAAGACGATCGTCGTCCAAGTGCTGCCCTGTTCTCGCGTGCGAGAGACGGGTCGGCGCACGCGCGTCGGGCCGCTCGCACGCGGCGCCGGAGCCTTGACCATGACATTGATGTCCGCGTTTTCATCCGTTGGCCTCCTGCTCGGGGCCATGGCGGTCCTGTCCCTGCTTGAAGTTCTGCTGCCGCTTCGCAAGCGAACGGCGTGGAGCGGAAGGCATGTCGCGCCGAACCTCTCGCTCACGTTCCTGACGTTTGCCACCAACCTGTTTCTCAATATCCCTATCCTGCTCGGCCTCGCGTTCCTGCAGGCGCGGGGGTGGGGCGCGCTCAATGTCGTCGCGCTGCACCCAGCGCTGGAAGTGCTGTTCGGAATCCTGATCCTCGACTTCGCCTGGTACGTGACGCACGTCTCCATGCACCACACCCCGGCGTTGTGGCGCTTTCACGCCGTGCACCATTCCGATCCCGCAGTCGATGTGACGACCACCATCCGCCAGCATCCCGGCGAGGGCCTCATCCGCTATGTGTTTCTTGCGGTGTTCGGGTTTGCGGCTGGCGCCGCTCCGGCGGCGTTTGCGATCTATCGGATCTGGTCAGCGCTGCATGGCCTGTTCGAGCACGCGAACATCAGGCTTCCGCAATGGCTGGACACCGCGATCACGTTCGTGTTCTCCAGTCCGAACATGCACAAAGTGCATCATTCGCGCGACCGTGCGTTCACCGACACCAACTACACCAACATCTTTTCCGTGTGGGACCGGATGTTCGGCACGTTCACGCCCGCGAAAGCGGGGCTGACCGTGGACTACGGTCTCGACGGGTGTGATGGCGCCACGCAACAATCCACGCTCGGCCTGTTGCGCATGCCCTTTCAGGCCACCGAGAGTCCGGCGCGGGGCGCGCGAGAGAGCGAGGGTGCGGCCTAGCCGCGCCCGATCTCCAGGCCCTTCAGAGCGCCCTCGGCGCGCCACTGCTCCAGCACGTTCACGAACGCGATGGGGCCGGCGCCGTAGGGGCCGTTCTGTTCGCTGCGGTCGTGCGGCATGCCCTCGTTGTTGTAGTAGCCGGGTGTGCATTCCTCGAGGAACTTGCGGCGGAACACCGCGAGCGACTTGATCGTCTCCACCCACTCCGCTTCCGCCGTCTCCGACGCCTCGACCACACGCACCTGCCGGTCGACGCTTTCCTTGACGATGTAGGCGGCGTGCCTGGCCTGCTCGTTGAGCATGTGCGGGTAGTTCGCGGTGAAGCCTGACTGCGTGTTGGTGAAAATGAAGCAGTTGGGAAAGCCGCGCACGTGCATGCCGTGCAGCGTTCGCACGCCATTGGCCCATTTTTCGGTGAGCGTCTGCCCGTCGCGCCCCTGCAGGTCATAGCCGGCGCGGCGCGCGTACTCCGTGCCCACTTCAAAACCGGTGGCGTAGATTAGGCAGTCGAGTTCGTGTTCGACGCCGTTGGCGACGACACCCGTCGGCGTGATGCGCTCCACGCCGCGCCCTTCGGTGTCCACCAGCGTCACGTTCGGGCGGTTGAACGCGTCGAGGTATTCGTCGTGGAAGCACGGGCGTTTGCAGAACTGGCGGTAGTACGGCTTCAGCGCCTCGGCGGTGTTCGGATCCTTCACCAGCTCGTCCACACGCGCGCGCACCTGCTCCATCTTCTTCATGTCCGCCAGCTCGGCGATCTTCGCCAGTTCGAGCGGGGAGAGATTTTCCTTGTTGACGCTGGCCAGCAGCAGGAGGTTGCGGATGATGTCGGTCCAGCCGTCGCTGACGAGGTCTTCGTCCTGGAAACCGCCAGAGACGAGGATGTTGAAGTTGTCCATCCGCTTCTGCTGCCAGCCCGGTTCGAGGCTCGCGGCCCATTGCGGGTCGGTCGGGCGGTTGTTGCGCACGTCGATGGAGGAGGGGGTGCGCTGGAAGACGGTGAGATGTTTGGCGTATTCTGCGAGGTACGGCACGCACTGCACCGCCGTGGCGCCGGTGCCGATGATGCCGATGCGCTTGTCGGCGAGGTTGGTCAGCCCGCCGTTGGAATCGCCGCCGGTGTAGGCGTAATCCCAGCGGCTGGTGTGGAAGGAGTGGCGCGCGAACGTCTCCACGCCCGGAATGCCCGGCAGTTTGGGGCGGTGCAGCGGCCCGTTGGCCATGCACACGAAACGCGCACGCATCGCGTCGCCGCGATTGGTGGTGATGGTCCAGCGCGCGACGGCGTCATCCCACTGCATGCCGGTGACTTCGGTCTGCAGGCAGGCGTTGTCGTAGAGGCCGAAGCGTTCGGCGATGGCGCGCGAGTGCGCGAGAATTTCCGGCGCGCGCGAATACTTCTCCTTCGGCATATAGCCGATCTCTTCCAGCAGCGGCAGGTAGACATAGCTTTCGATGTCGCACGCGGCGCCCGGATAACGGTTCCAGTACCAGGTGCCGCCGAAGTCGCCGCCTTTCTCGATGATGCGCACGTCCTGCACGCCCGCTTCCTTCAGGCGCGCGGCCGCCAGCAGCCCGCCGAAGCCGCCGCCGATGACGACGACATCCACCTCGTCCTTCAACGGCGCGCGCGCGAAGCCCGGCGCCACGTAGGGATCGTCGAGGTAATGCGCAAAGTCGCCGGCGATCTCGAGATACTGCTCGTTGCCGTCCTGACGCAGCCGCTTGTCGCGCTCCTCGCGGTATTTCTTGCGCAGCCGCTCGGTGTCGAGGCCCTCGGTGGTTGCTGCGTCCGTCATCGCGTGTCTTCCCTTGTTCGCCACCCGTACCGCGCGCGGTCGGGCAATCAACTTGGAACAAGTGGACCGCATGCCCGCGCGAATGACAAGCGTGTCGCGCGGGCCTTGACGTTACGTCGCAGCGCTTAACGCACCGGCGGCCTGGGCCGCGGCGGGGGTGGGCGCGGACTTTCCGGCTGCATCGGCGGCGACGTTTCGCGCAGCGCGTTGGCGGACTTCGCGGCCCGCGCGAGCTGCACGAACTCGGTGCGCCAGCCGAATTCATCGGACCCGCGCGCTCCTTGGGCCAGATCGACTACCTGATCCCAGCCGAAGCTGCGATCGATGTAGGGGTCGCCGCGCAGCATCTGTCCGTAGGCGGCCACCGCCGTGGCGAAGCGCGTCGATTCCGGCGCGCGGGCGAGTTGCGGAGAGACATCGCGGTCGGTGATTGCCCGTTCGATCAGGCGCGATTCCGTAGCGCCCGGCGGCTTCCAGCGGATCCGCAGGAACCCGATCTCGCCGGTCGCGGCGCCGGCCGGGCGTGCGGCCGGGTAGCGCAACGGATCGATCAGCGTGCGCCCGCCCGGTGCGGTGAGTTCGTAGATCGCGGTGACGTTTGCCCCTGCGCCGATCTCGCCTGCGTCGACACGGTCGTTGTTGAAGTCCTCGCGGTTCAGCATCCGCGTTTCGTATCCGATCAGGCGATATTCGGCGACGCGGCCGGGATTGAACTCGACCTGGATCTTCACGTCGTCGGCGATCGGCAGCAGCGCCGATTGCAGCTGGTCATGCAGCACCTTGCGGCCTTCCGCGACGGTGTCGATGTACGAGGCGATGCCGTTGCCCTTCTGCGCGAGGCGCTGCATCAGCGCGTCGTTGTAGTTGCCGCCGCCGAAACCGAGCACCGAAAGATAGATGCCGGTCTCGCGCTTGCGGGCGACGAAGCCTTCCAGTTCCGACGGGTTGGTGATGCCGACGTTGAAGTCCCCGTCGGTAGCGATCATTACGCGGTTCACCGCGTTGCGGTCGAAGTTTCGCTCCGCCAGCGTGTAGGCGAGTGCGAGACCCTGTCCGCCAGCGGTGGAGCCGCCCGATTGCAGCTGATCAAGCGCGCCGTTGATCTTGGCCTTGTCGGCGCCGGAGGTTGGCTCCAGCACGGCGCCCGCCGAGCCCGCGTACGCGACGATCGAGACCCTGTCGCGCGGTTGCAGCGTGTCGATCAGCAGGCGGAACGCCTTCTTCGCCAGCGGCAGGCGGTTCTCCGGGTTCATCGAGCCGGAGGTGTCGATCAGCAGCACGAGGTTCAGCGGCGGGCGCTGCGCCGGCGCGATGTCGTAGCCTTGCAGGCCGATGTGCAGCAGCGTCTTGCCGGCTGCCCACGGGGAGGGAACCACCGCGACGGTGGAGGAAAACGGTTGCGTGCGCGTCGTCGGCAAAGCATAGTCGTAGTCAAAATAGTTGATCATCTCCTCGATGCGCACGGCGTCGCGCGGCGGCATGTTGCCGGCCAGCAGCATGCGCCGGACATTGGCGTAGCTCGCCGTGTCGACGTCGATGGAGAAGGTGGAGACCGGATCGGCGGCGACCTG
>JANNVF010000539.1:0-2320 GCA_031414315.1 Hyphomonadaceae bacterium
TGCGCGCCGTGCAGCTCCTCCTTGGCCACACCAAGCTGGAGAGCACCGTGAGGTACCTCGGCGTCGAGGTGGATGACGCGATCGCGATATCCGAACAGGTCGACCTCTAAAGCCGGCCAGAATGGCTGGTTCGGATCGAGCCAGCCATTCCCGCGCCCCAACCTATCAGGCTCGATCTCGCCGAAGACTGCCGTCGCCCTAGCCTCGAGGAGTGTCGGCTTTGCGGGGCTGTTCAGACATACGCAATGTCAGCAGCGATCTCCAGAACATCCCCGAAGCGGACGTCCCTGCTCGATCGTCCGAGAGCAGACATTGATGTCAGCTATTGGCAGAAGGCGGTCGGTTGCTCTCACGACAAGGCGAGCAAGCTTTCGGGACCGCGGGCCCCGGGAAGCCACACCAAGACGCCCCGGTTCGGCAGTTGTCGAGGGACGTTGAGCAAAGCAATCCTGTCACGGCGCACAATGGCGCAGTTGGTCTCGCGCGGTCTTCATGGGTTAGTTGCGGCATGAAGAAGCTTGCTTTCGCATGCTTGGCTGCGCTGTGTCTGGCGGCGTGCACCCATGCCGGATTGCGCGACGTTTACAGCGGCGCACGCTATGTGAACATGGGCAGCTCCTTCGCGGCCGGTGCGGGGACAGGCCCCGCCCCGCCCGGCAGCACGCCGCGCTGCTATCGAAGTTCAGTGAACTACGCGCACCTGCTGGCGAAGCGTCTTAGCCTTTCGCTCGACGATGTCAGTTGCGGCGGCGCGACGTCAGCGCACGTTCTCGGCGCATGGAATGAACTGCCGCCGCAAATCGACGCCGTCACCAGTGAGACGCGTCTAGTGACGATCACGGTCGGCGGCAACGATCTCGCACTCGCCGGCAACCTGACAGCGGCGAGCTGCGAACCAGGCGAGATCATTCGCATCGCAGGCATGGCCGTGCCGTGCCCTCCATCGCGGCCAGTCCCTGAAGAGGCTTACGCGCGTCTCGAGCGCAACATGGGCGAGATCGCCAGGCAAATCGCCGCCCGCGCGCCGCGTGCGCGGACGATCTTCATCCAGTACGTGACGCTCGTTCCTCAAACGCAGTGCCCCAATTCGCGACTGTCGGAGGCGGAAGCAGCCGAACTACGCGGCGTTGGCGCGCGGCTGGCGGAGATCACGACGCGGGCCGCGGGAGAGAACGGGGCCGCCGTGTTGCGGATTGACGAGATGTCGCGGCAACACACGCCTTGCGATGCAGACCCATGGAGCGTCGGCTTCCCCAGCGATTACGTCGAATCCCAAGGGGCGCCGTGGCATCCCGACAGGCGCGGCATGGAAGTCATCGCCAAGAAGCTGGAAGTCATGCTGACCCGCTAGGCATCGTTTCCGTGCCGATCGGCAATGGCGCGTTCTCCGGCGGCGCTATAAGTGATCGCATGATCAGCTCTGCTTCCGCCGCTTCCACCATCACCGCCGAAACGGACCTCGTTCTTAGCGCGGGCGCCGTTCGCGGATCGACGCACGGTGATGTCCGCAGGTTTCTTGGGATTCCCTACGCAGCGCCTCCCGTCGGTCCGCTGCGGTTCGCGTTGCCGCAGCCTCCACTGTTTTGGTCCGGCGTCCGCGACGCTACACGCAGGGGTGTGGTCGCCCCGCAACCGACGCCGACTCACGAAGAGATGGAGCGCGTACTTCCGGGGCTCGACATCCAGCCGCTGATCGGCGGCGATCAAGCCCAAGGCGATGACTACCTTGTCCTGAACGTCTGGGCGCCCGACGCAGCGGTGAGCGGCGCGCCGGTGATGGTTTTTATCCACGGCGGCGCGTTCACCGGCGGTGCCGGCGCGGCCGATGTCTATGATGGCGCCGGCTTCGCGCGCGCGGGCATTGTCTGCGTGACGATCAACTACCGCCTTGGCATCGAAGGCTTCCTGCCGATACCCGGCGCGCCGACCAACCTTGGGCTACGCGATCAGATCGCCGCCTTGCGTTGGGTGCAGAGCGAAATCGGCGCTTTCGGCGGCGATCCAGCCAACGTCACCGTCTTCGGCGAATCTGCAGGCGCGATGTCGGTCGCCAACCTCCTCGCTTCCCCGCTCGCGAAGGGCCTATTCCGCCGGGTCATTGTCCAGAGCGGCCACGGTTCCATGGTGCGCCCCATCCCCGTGGCGCAGCGTCTCGCCAAGCGTATCGCGCAAATCCTGCGCGTGACCCCCGATGTGGAAGGCTTCCGCAGCCGTTCAGTCGCAGAGTGTCTCACCGCGCAGACGAGAGTTTCGCGGCCGACCGCACGGGTCAACCTGCGAAATGCCGACGGGCGCGAGCCCGCGTTCGGCCTGAGTCGCT
>JANNVF010000540.1:0-3167 GCA_031414315.1 Hyphomonadaceae bacterium
CCGGAGATCGGGCGTGCGCCGGCGGCGAGCCGTACGTCGAAATGCTGCGCAAACGCTGGCCGGCGCTCGCTCGGGAAAAAAGCGGTGCACTCATCGGGGCCGGGTACGGACGGCGCGCGCGCCGCAAGGCGCGTCACCGGAGAGCTGCGCGAGGCGCCGAAGCAGAACACCGCGCGCGTGGCGATCTGGCCTTCGCTCAGGAGATCGCAGCCCATGAACGTGGCGGACTTGCCTTGCCGCACAATGACCGGCTGCAGGCGCAGATCGGTGGCCGCCGGGCCGATAAAGCTGATCTGCGCGGAGCGCAGCGGCGGCAACGCCGCACCCTGATCCGCCACCAGACGCAGGCACGCCTCAAGACACAGCGCCGCCGATGCGCCGCCGTACAACGTGCGGCCCTGACGCCAGTCGTCGGTGGCTTGGGCGGTGAACATCGCGCTGTCCGGCGTTATCGTCTGCAGGAATTCGGAAAACAGCGTCATGGAAGTCCCTCTGGCGGGGACATGGCGGGCGTCGCGGCCTTGAACAAGCGTGACGCACCGGCGCCTTTGGCGAAAAAATCTGCGGGCGCCTAGCTCGCTATGCCAGCCGCCAGCCGAAGGCGCAGCGGCCGAGCATCAACAGGTCGGCGACGAAGTCGATCATTATCATCCACGCGCTGAACCGCAGCACGACGAAAACGAAGCAGTCGTTGAACCAGAAGAACGCAGCATGGCGACGCCGGAAAGGTCGCCCCAGAATCAATGGACCGGATCTTTCGATCCGGTCCACTTAGCCAGGCTGGGAGGGGGGGACTGGGGGGACAGCGGGCCCAGCCTGTCTGGTGGGTCAACACCTAAGCCCCGCGTCCGGTTCCAGACGCGGGCGAAAAAGTTTCGGAGCCACTTGGCACATCGAAAACCTCTCGTTCAGGAGGCATGGAACGCCGAACGCCGGCGGCGCGTTTCGCGCTTGTCCCCTCAGAAAGCGCGCCCATGGCTCACCTCGATCTGCCGCCCCTCCCGTTCGCCGCCGACGCCCTCGCGCCGGTCATCTCCGCCGCCACGCTGGAGACGCACCATGGCAAGCACCACAAGGCCTATGTGGACAAGGTCAACGCGCTGATCGCGGGCACGAGGTATGAGGGCAAGACGCTGGAGGCCATCGTGCGCGACAGCGCCGCCGACCCCGCCAGCAAGACGCTGTTCAACAACGCCGCGCAGGCCTGGAACCATGGGCGCTACTGGGAAAGCCTGTCGCCGCCGGGTGTGGCGCCGGCTGCGGCGCTGTCATCACATTTCGCACAACGCATCGACGCGGACTTCGGCAGCCTCGCGGGTCTCCATGATGCGCTGGTGAAGATGGGCGCGGCGCATTTCGGCAGTGGCTGGGTGTGGCTGGTGTGGAGAGGCGGCAAGCTCGATGTGGTCGACACCCATGACGCCGGCACGCCGCTCACGCAGAACACGCCGACGCTGCTCACCATCGATGTGTGGGAGCACGCCTACTACATCGACTACAGGAACGAACGTCCCAAACACCTGGAAGCCGTTATCGAACGCGCGCTCAACTGGGCCGGCGCAAGCGCGCGGTTCGACGAATTCACGCGCTAACCTTCGATGTAACGCACGCGATAGGTAAGGATCAGTCGAGCGTTCGCGGGCGCGGCGATCGTCCACGTCGGCGCGCCATCCTTCATCGCATGGCGGGCGCTCGCGTTCGAAATGCGCTGCGATCCGCCGCGCACGGGCTGGACGATCTCCACGGTCTGCACTGTGTTCGTGGCGTTCGAGATTTCCAGCGAGATGTCCTGCGTGATCCGCGTGCGGTCGCCGGAGATTTCCCTCTTCTGATCGGACACCAGAGTTTCGCGCACAGTGATGTCGTGGCTCTCACCTGTCTCCAGCTCCCAGTCGAGACCCACAGCGGTGTCGCGGGTGGAGGTTTCGCCCGCGAAGAGCACGCCAAGATCACGGCCGTTCAGGGTGAGCGGCGCAAACACGCGGGCTTCGCCGCGCGGCAGAGGATCGCCCAGGCCGCGCGCTTCATCGTTCTTCGTACGCAGCAGGATCGTGGTGGGTTCGGCTTGCGCGCCGGTGTCGTTGTCGGCGTGATACCGCAGCACGCGCGTCACGATCACCGCATCCTTGCGCAAGAACATCACCTGCTTGGTCTGCTTCGGCGCGACGCCTGTGCGGTCGTTGAGGCTATAGAGCTGGTAGTCAGCCAGCTCCTCGCGCTCGATGCGCGATCCGGTGATGATGATGTCCTCGTCCTTGGCGAACGCCTCGCGCGCCATCATGGCCCGCTGCGGCGCCATCATGACCGGCGATGGCGGCGGTGGCGGGGGGGGCGGCGGTTCGGGAAAGTCGCTGGTCGTGCCCGTGGGCCAGCACGCCCGCGCTGCATAACGGCGCAGGCCGCCGCGCGAGGACTCAGTCCAGGTCCGCGAGAGATCGCCAGCGACGACGCCGACCTTGGCGTCCGCGAATCCTTCCTCGCCCGCATTGGTCAGCGTGATCCACGCGGCGACGTCGGCGCGGGTGGAGTCGCCGTTGAGCGTCACCACGTAGTCGGTCTTCCATTCGAGTCCGGTGGCGAGATAGGAGAGCGTCACCTCGCGCGTCCCTGCCGGTGAATCGGCAAGGATGGTGGAGAGCGCGGGGCGTTCGCGCAGCCCATCGGGAATGCGGGAGAAGATCAGCTTTTCCGGCAGGCCCGAGCAGCCGAGCGCTTCCCAGCGGTCGGCGAACTTGAGCGCCACGCCGTCGCCGGCGGCCGCCACTTCCGCATCTTCCTCGGTGACGGCGCCGGTCCCCGGATTGGTGCGCGCGATGCGCACGCGTTCGCCGATGGAGCGCCAGAGCAGGCTCATCGAGTTGAGCCCGTCGAAGTCGAAATTGCGTTCGCGCTCGACGCCTTCGAAGCCGCGCACGATGGCCGACTGCGGAATGACACGGTCCAGCACGCCGTCGAACACGATGCGCGCCGGGCCGCCGGGCAATTCCACGCGCCGCGTCTCGGTGATCAGCGCGAGATCGTCGCGATAGATGGTGACCGCCACGCTAGTGGGCGCGCTGGCGTGGATTTCGGTGAGGGCGGTTTGCCCGTGTGCGGGTGCTGCGAGAAACAGCGCAAATCCGAGCAGAATACAGAACCTCCCCTCCCCCTCGCGGGGAGGGGCCGGG
>JANNVF010000541.1:0-7324 GCA_031414315.1 Hyphomonadaceae bacterium
CTCGCCAACGGCATCACGCCGCAGACCATCAAGCGCGGCATCATGGACATCATGGGCAGCGTCGCGGCCCGCGATTCACTGACCATCGACCCGCGCGACCCGATGGCGTGGAAACGCGGCGCGGGCCTCAAGGACCGTCGCGGAGGGCCAGACACGTCCGTCCCCTTCATGGGCGGCAACCTGCGCGCGGTGATCACCGACATGGAGCGCCAGATGCGCGAAGCCGCCTCGAACCTGGAGTTCGAGGAAGCGGGACGTTTGCGCGACGAGATCAAGCGGTTGAAGGAAACGGAGCTGTTTATCGCGGATGATCCGCTGGCGCGGCAGGCGGATTTGCGGGAGAGCGTGTCGAAGGCGATGACGACGCCATCGACGGGCGCGAGTCTGACGGGCGCGCCGGTGAAGAAAAATGCTTATCGGGGCCGGCGGCGGAAATAAGCCAGATGCAAGAGGCCCGCATAAATGACCATCGATAAGCACACCAGGAGATACGTCATTGAAAAGCTGACGAACGCGATGGATTGCCTCCTAACTCACCAAGGAGACGCTCGCGCCAGAATTCTCGGGTGTCACACCTGCTTCGGCACGTTGAAGGAAGATGACTTTCCCGAGGAGCTTCGTGACGACTGGAGATACGTTGTGAATACGATCTCTTCGCGCGGACCGCAGTACACGCCGGACGGAGAAGTCTTTCGGGGCAGCATCGAGATGACAATGCGGGCGTGTAAAAATTCCACCGCAGCCAAAGTCATTGAACGATTAAAGAAGCTGTATTGGGCAACGAGCGAAAACGTCGAGTATGAGTAGCCGGCACTCGCAAACGACTCGCAAGGAGGATGATCTCTCCTCACTTCCCTTTGCGGACTTCCCAAGTCTCCAGAACAAACAGTGCCATTGTGTGCGCTGCATGTACGCATAGCCTCGCGTGCCTGGACTGCACCTTGTATGTCTTTCGGCCACTTTCGCTCGGTCTATCGGCGCGGCCGTGCGCTGAGCCGGCGTGAGTCCTAACTGCAGCGATGCCGTTGGCGATGCTCGCCAACCCTGAAAGCACCTGCTTGAGATCATCACTTTCTACCTCTTTGGGCGACAACCCGATTGCGGCGGACGTCGCGCTCCAGAGAGGCCCCAGCACCTGTTTGCTTGGAAGGTCCAACCCGTTGGCAAGCAGGTAGGTCTTACAGACAGACTCCAGAATTGCGCATGCTGCAGTCACTGCAGCTGGCGGATCGCTATCGACTTGAGCGTATGCGCGTTCGTATTCCACTTCCAAGGCGGGCATTCCTTCCATTTCCAAACGCTCGGCGAGCGATCTAGAAGGCGCACTTAGCGTTGCCCCGATAATTCTGCCGTTCCTCTGGTACGACAGACCTGACCTCGCCATGACGGCGCGAAGTGTCTCCCTTGGATCAGTTCCGGACGGCTCCGAACCCCATCCAGAGTGAGGACAGACTTCCGCCTCCATGAATTCGGAAATCAACTTCCCAAAACATTGAAGCGGATCTGCTATTTCCTTGTTCGCAATCCTCAGCCATCCCTCGCACTTAGCGACCTTGCTGCCTTCCGGCGGGTCTCCAGGAAATCCTGCCGCCCAAAACATCGAATTGAGTTGTGTGTGCGTGTAGGCATCCGAGAGTGCCTTCGACGCGACGCCTATGAGCGCTGGCGGGATTTGGTTTTCGGGCATGATTCTGACTCTGCGCGAACTTGTACACCTTCTCCCCCGCGAGGGGGAGAAGGTGGCGCGTAGCGCCGGATGAGGGGGCGTCGGGCAGGACGAGACTCGTTCTGCAACCCGCCCCCTCACCCTCGCTGCGCTCGACCTCTCCCCCTCCCGGGGGAGAGGTGTTTGTTTCGCTCCCGGTGTACGAATTTGTAGTCGCTTACACACCGAAGCAGCCGGTTTGCAGTCTCTACGGACTGATTTGTATATTGCCGCGCGCGGCGTTTGTAGACTTTCCGCCTACCGCCCCGCAGCAGGCCGCACCCCGATGGGCGCAGGCGGACGCTTGCGATCCACGCGCGTCTCTTCCCGCGGGAACCGGTTCAGGTAGGCCCGCCACCTGTCCAGATATTCCGCGCGCGTCTCGGGCGCCGTGAACGCCGGCTGCAGGTAGGGCGTGGCCGTCCGCCGTTCGCGCCAGTAGTCGGCCAGCGCCACCTGCGTGTCGCGCGGCGCAGGCGCCACGCGGACGACCTCGATGGGCGTTGCGCGCAACGCCGCGAACGGCGACGCCGCGCACCCGCTCACCGCCGCCAGCAAAACCAGCACCGCCGCAATGCGCACCATCACGCCCTCCCTCGACGCACCTACGAGGCGCGGCGATTGCGGCGGAAATTCGCTGAGCTCTCCCTCCCCTCGATGGGGAGGGTGGCGCGAAGCGCCGGGTGGAGCGCGCGCGGGATGCACGGGCGAAAAACACGTTCGGCGCCATCCGAGTCCTCATCCAACCCTGGCGCGCGCCCCACCCGTCATTCGCTGCGCGAATGCCACCCACCCCATCGAGGGGAGGGAGGGCTGCGCCCGTGCAAAATAGGGGGATACAAACTCCGCCTCTCCACACCCCGCGCTCACTAAACCCAAGCGCCCCAACGCCCACAAAAATCCGCACGCCAATCAATCCGGCTGGCTCCAACCCCGTGCGACACTCCCCGCATGACACATGCCACCGATCCCCACGCCCTCGCCGAAACACTCCGCCACTGGGCGCTGCGTTTTCTGGCGGCGCTGCTCGAGCTCTTCGACCGCGGGCCGTTCGCGCGCCCGCAAAAACAAGCATTTCGGCGCTGGGCCGCGACGATGCTCACCCGCGCCGAGCGCGGCGTGATGGCGCTTGTGCTGCTCATCGCGCTACGCAAGGCGCCGTACATGCCGCCGCCGCTAAAGCGCGCGGCGCGGCCGCTGTCGGGACCGCATGGCTTTCGCTGCCGGGCGACGCGGGAGACGCGCGTCGCGCAGATGACGCGCGGTCTGTTTCCGAAGGCGCGCAATCTCATCGCCCGCGCACGCCGGCTCGTGGCGACGCTCGCCAACCTCGACGCCGCTGCGCGGCCCGTGCTGCGCCGGCTGCTGCGGACTCCGCTGATGACCGTGCTCGTCGCCGTGGCGCCGCCGGCGACGCCGCTGTCGTCGCGCGCGACTGACACCGCCTCGGCCGCACACGACACGTCGTAGGGCGGCCGCCTTGTCCGGACCCTTCATCGCGCTTTCCAACCGCCGGCCGGCGGGCGCCTCCGCGCGCGCCTTCCACGGAGCCCGCATTCGGCGCAGCATCGCCGCAGACTTCAGCGGAGCGCCCATGTCCACCGAACCCGACATCCTGAACCAGCTGCGCGCGTGGGCGCAGGCGCGCCGCGTTCCGCCGCCGGCCATCCCCGATCCCGAAGCGTCGAGCTTCGCGCAGAAATGCGCCGATATCGTCGCCTCCACCGTCGGCTCGTGGCGCTTCGTCATCGTCCAGAGCACGCTGCTGGTCGCGTGGCTCGTCTGGAACTCGGTGAGCGGCGCGAAGGTCGATCCCTACCCGTTCATCCTGCTCAACCTCATGCTCTCGTTCCAGGCCGCCTACACCGCGCCGATCATCATGATGAGCCAGAACCGCCAGTCCGATCTCGATCGCCGCCGCGCAGTGGAGGACTACGCGGTCAACTGCAAGGCGGAGCTGGAGATCGAAACGCTGCACGAGAAGCTCGACCTGCTGCGCGAGAAGGAGATCGCGGATCTGAGCGCGGCGGTGGCGCGGCTGACGGCGTTGCTGGAGAAGCGCGGCTAGGCGCCCGCCTGCAACAACTCCAGCAGATACCCATCGCGGTCCTTCGCGAACGCGATCAGCGCCGCGCCGAAGTCGCTCTTGGCAGGCTCCCGCACGATCTCCAGCCCCTCGGCGCGGATGCGTTCGGTCACCGCCTGCACATCGTCGAAGTAGAACACCAGCTTGCCGGCGAACGCGGCGTGATCGCGCGCCACGCCATCGGTGTACTGCATCAGCACGATGGCCGAGCCGCGGGTGAAGCCGATCACGGCCTCCTCCATGTTCGACAAGCTGAATGTCTGCTTCACCGTCATGCCGAGCACGCGGGTGTAGAAGTCCACCGCGCGGGGAAGGTCGGCGACGCTGATCCCCGTCGCGCCCAGATAGTCCGCCATCCGCACCCCCTCAAAGCCGCGCGCGGGCCTGCCCCGTCGCCATGGCAACAGGCAGCGGGGCCCCCGTTCGCCCAGCTGCGTCAAGCCGTCCCCGGCGATTCATCTCCATTTCGTTAAAAACCGTGCTAGAGATGGCGCACATCATCTTTTCCCGCCCGTGCACGCCGCCCTCTCCGGCGGGCAGCACCCATTCCGGAGCCCCCGATGCCCTACCGTTTCGCCCGCGCCGCCCCCGCGACCCCGCCTGCCCTGATGGGCCTGCCCAAGTTCACGGTTGGCCAGCGGGTCGAGTTCGCGCCGGGGCCGCTCAACCCGAAATCGGCCGCGCCGAAGAGCTTCACGATCCTGCGCGTGCTGCCAGCCGAGGGCCCGCGCCGCTCCTACCGGATCAAGGGCGACACCGAGAATTTCGAGCGGGTCGCCGAGGAAGTCCAGCTCGCCGAGTTGAACTAGAAGGCGCGCGCGTCCGCCTCGCGGGTAAGGGCTTGCCCACCCGCGTTTTGGCGCCAACCCTGTCCAGCCATGCGGTTTTTCATCTGTCTTCTCGCCGGCGCCATGGCGCTCGGGCTATCGGCCTGCCAGCCGGCCTCTGACGCGCCGCGCCGGATCAAGGGCGACGAGACCCTGCCCGGCGACGTGCAGGTGGCCGGGCAGCTTTACTGCGATGCCGCGCGGATCGAGCTTGCCGCCATCGTGCTCAACGGCCCGCCCAAGCCCGCGGCACTTGAGGATGTCCGCGACGCCACCGCCACCGGGTGCACGTGGGTCGCGTCCGGCGGTCCCACGCGGGTGCGCCTCAACGTCTACGACCAGGCGACGATCGCGGCGGGGCTGACCCGCACGCCCACCGGCCAGTTCGATGCGCTCGCCACCACCCACGCGCGCACGTCCGGCCAGGGCGCAGAAGTGCCCGACCTCGGCACGCGCGCCGCCCGCTTCGGGTTCGCCACACCAGCCGGCGACGGCGTCCTCGTCGTGGAGACGACCACGCGGGTGTACGAGTTCGAAGGCACCGACGTGTCGGCCCCCAAGCTCGTGGTGTTCGCGCGCGGCGTCATCGAGAACATCGAAAGCGCCGACCCAAGCGAAACGCCTTAGGCGCTGGCCCGATCAAGGGCGGCGATGTCAGTTGCTGATAACGCAAGCGACGCCGCGCCGAGGATGTCGCGCAGCTGCGCGGTGCTGGTGGCGCTGACGATCGGCGCGGCGATCGCCGGCTTGGCCATGATCCACGCGAGCGCCACCTGCGCCGGCGTCGCGTTGTGATGGCCAGCGACGTTGTCGAGTGCGCCGAGCACCGCGAAGCCCTTTTCGTTCAGGTATTTCTTCATCCCGCCGCCACGCGGACTTTTGCCGAAATCGGCGTCGGAGCGGTATTTGCCGGACAGGAACCCGCTCGCGAGGCCGTAGTATGAAATGACGCCGATGGCGTCCTTCACGCACAGCGCCTGCAGCTCCCCCTCGAGATCGGCCCGCTCCATCAGGTTGTACTTCGGCTGCAGCGTCTCGAAGCGCACGCCATCGACGGCGGCGGCGTTGGCGGCAGCCAGCCGCGCGGCGGTGTAGTTCGACGCGCCGATCGCGCGCACCTTGCCGGCCCTCTTCAGCGCCGCGAATGCCGCCATCGTCTCCTCCAGCGGCGTCGCGGCATCGTCCTGGTGCGCCTGGTAGAGATCGATGTAGTCGGTCTGCAGGCGCTGCAGGGACTCCTCGCACGCCGCGATGATGTTGGCCTTCGTCAGCTTGGGATACTTCGGCCACATGCCAAGCTTGGTGGCGATCACCACGTCGTCGCGCCGGCCCCGCGCGGCGAGCCACGCGCCGATGACCGTCTCCGATTCACCGCCTTTGTGTCCGGGAACCCAGGCGGAGTAGACGTCCGCCGTATCGATGGCGTTGAAGCCCGCGCCCACGAACGCATCGAGGACGGCGTGAGAAGTCTTCTCGTCGGCGGTCCATCCGAACACGTTGCCGCCGAGCATGATCGGGGCGATGGACAAACCGGACTTGCCGAGCGGGCGCTGCTGCATGGGGCTCTCCTAATGTCGCAGCCAGCATGTAGGACGGATGGAGCGAAAGCGAAATCCGCCCTATACTCGCCGCCATGATCCACCGACGGACCGTTATCGCAGCCGCGCTCGTCGCCGCACTCCCCGGCCTCGGTTATGCGAAGGCACAACCCAGCGCCGCGCAGGAGGTGACCCGCCAGCGGACGCTCGCCACGGCAGACGGCAAGGCGCTGCTCGTCCTCTTCCACGCCGACTGGTGCAGCTGGTGCCGGATCTTCGACGCTTTCCTCGCCGACCCTGCGGCGGTCGCTGCGATGAGCCGCCACTTCCGCATCCTGCACATGCGCGCGCAGGAGCGCACGACCGAGAACAAGGCGCTGCAGCTCGCCGGCGCCGACGCGGTCTACCTGCGCTACGCCCGAGACACGGTTGGCCTGCCGTTCTTCGTGGTGCTCGACGAAAATGAGCGTCCGGTCGTCACGTCGATCGCGCCGAAGACCGGCGAAAACATCGGCTTTCCCGTGCAGCCGGACGAACTTGAAGCCTTCCGCATCATGCTGAAGCGCGCGGCGCCGACGATCAGCGGCGCCGAACTCGCCGCGATCCGGGAGGCGTGCATACGCCACGCGCCACGGCGCTAGCTCAACGCGCGGGACAATGACCGTTCGGCGTCGACGGCCGAAACCGCCAGTCCATGTGCTCTTCTCGGCCGTTCATCGTCCCCTCGATCCGCGCGGTGAGATCGGCGCCGTCGCGGGCGTAGATCACGCGCTGGGGAAAATCGTGCGTGGGGTTTTCGAACACCACGCGCTGGCTGTCGTGCACGCGCATCGGAAATTCCACCGGCGGCGCGCCGCCCGGACTGCCGAAGAAACTCACCCGGCCGGCGCCTGCGCCGGGCCCGATGCGCAGGAACTCGAATTGTGCGGAGCGCGCGCGCGTGAGGTTGACCCCGACGAGCACGCCGGATCCCGCGCCCGTCCAGATCTCCGACACCTCCACCCCGCCCGCGCAACTGAGCCAGGCGCCCTCCAGCCAGTCGGGCATGGCGTCGGCGCGCACCGGCGTCGCGCAGGCGCAGAGCAGCGCGGCGGCGAGAAGGACTGGACGCATGCGGAAACTCCCGTGGACACTGCGCGACCCTAGTCCGCGCGTGGCCGCTCCGGCT
>JANNVF010000542.1:0-1695 GCA_031414315.1 Hyphomonadaceae bacterium
GTCCGCCTGTTCTGCGGCGCGCCGCGCGGCGCGTAGCTCGAACTCGCGAACACGGTTAAGCCCCTGTTCTGCGGTGAAGCGTTCGGCCAGCGCCGCATCAATGGCGCTTTGAGCAGAGGCAATCACCGCCTCCAGTCGCAGGCCGGCTTCCGCACGTCGCGCATCCGCTGCGGCGATGGCGTTGCGGTTCAGGTCTAACGGGGGCAGCACGAGCCCAATGGAGAACGGCAACTTCACCAAGCCGCGCTCCCAGGTGTAACCGGGACCCACGTGGACCTCGGGCGATTGTCGGGCAACTTCAGCGTGAAGCTCCGCCTCGGACTGATCGTATGCCGCAACGGCCCGCAACACGTCTGATCGGGAAAGCAACGCTTCCGTACGCATCGCCTCCACAAGAGACGGGTTCGTCGGTGGCGGCGCGTCGAAGCCGTCCCAGGTAAGCGGCATCTGGGCGACGCTCGACAAAGGAGCGCCCAGCGCGTCGGCGAGCGCGATGTGCGCCGCCGTCAGGCGAGCTTGAGCGTCCGTCAGGCGGCGCGCATCACCAGCCGCTTCTGCACGGACGCGTTCGAGGTCGGCACGAGCAGTCTCGCCAGCATCGAACCGAACTTGCAACGCCGTCAGCTGTCGCGTCCGCACCGTTCCCAGCTCTTCGCCGATCTGGACCTCACGAGCGGTCAGGAACCGCTCAGCAAGCGTACGGCGCAGCGTCATGCGGACGATCCAGACCGCTTCCGCGTAGTCGTAGCGGGCGCTGATGCTGGTGAACTCGGCGGCGCTGACCCGTGCGGCACGGTGTGCACCGACATCCAGCGGGACGTCGCTCGTGGCGCCGTAGAGCCAAGGCGAACTTTCACTGGCGTTCCGGGCGTACTCTGCGGTCAGCGTCAAAGTGATCGACGGGCCGGCGCGAGCTGCCTTGGCCAACGCCTCGGCACTCCGCAGGTGGGCACGCGTCGTCGTTATGGACGGGTTGAACTGATCGGCAGCCGCTAACAGCGTGAGCCGGTCCCAGGTCGATCCGTCCCAGGCGGCGTTCGGAGCGAGTTGGGCCAGCCGTTGACGCACGGCAGCGGCGTCGAGCGTACGTCGTGCGTAGGCTTCCGAGATCGCGGCGGGAGATACCGGTCGGGCGCTGTACGTCGCGCATCCGCCAGAGGCCAAGGCGACCAAGACGCAGAGGTGTGCCTGACGGCGTGCCAATTTCACTTACGGCTCGATGTCCTAATGACTCCAAGGTTAAGCCACAGCTCGCACTGGGACGCACATTGTGATTTCCCAATGCCGGCGCCGACCCGACGGGCGAGCATACTCTCAGAATTAGTCAGCCCTCGTAGGACCACTAATGATACACGGACGGTCGCTGAAGGCCCGTGGACACGACGCTACGAGACGAACCCGCCATGGATCGCAACGCATGCCCCCTGAGCGCTTCCAGGCGATCCGCAAGGAGGCGTTGGCAAACATCGCCATCCGCAAGGCGATGGAGATAGCTGCGGCAGCGTCGCCCGATGATCCTCCACCGACCATCAGTGGCGAGTTGATGCGGTTCCACTGATCTTGCCCCGATTTGGTGGACGCCCATGCTAAGCTCGAAAGGGCCTGAAGGGGTGTTCAGTGACGAAGACCAAGAAGAAGCGGCGGATCTTCACGCCGGAGTTCAAGCGCCAGGCGGTGGCGCTCTACGAAACCTCG
>JANNVF010000543.1:0-2373 GCA_031414315.1 Hyphomonadaceae bacterium
CCCGCGCGCGGCGGCGCGGCGGTAGAACGCCGCAAGCACCGGCATCTGCACGAGCACGCCCGCCAGCGACGCCATCGCCATCGCGCCAAGGTCGTTGCGGCTCATGGCGAGATCGGACCACACCTCCAGCGGCGTCAGTCCCACCGCCCCGATCAGCGCGATCGGCGCGATCAGGCGCCAGTCGCGCGCGATGAACGCGAACCCCTCGCGCACGCACTCCAGGATCGGCGCCTTGCCGTGCGGTGATGGCGGCGAGCCTTGTGGCATGGACATGGGCGATCTCCTGGCCCGCGCGTGCGGCGCGCGCTCTGGCGTGACGGCACAGGGCTTAACGAGTCCCAGCGCCCGCTGCCAGCACGCGCAAACGGATGGTTAAACATAGTCCAGTAGACGGGCGCGATGACACTGGCCGTCGACACGCGCGCATCTGCGCCCTTTCCGTGGCTCGCCGCGTTCGCGCGCCCCGACCGCGCGATCGTCGGCCCGATCGCCGATTTCGTCTGCATCTACGGCGCGCCGCCGCTGGCGTTGCTGGCGATCTGGGCCTTCATGGTCATGCCTGGCGCGCACACGGCGGCGGGCTACAGCGCAACCATCGCGGCGCTGGCATTCTTCGTGGCCGCAATCACGTCGGCGCACCTGGCGCCCGTGTTCGTGCGCAGCCACCTCAACCCCGCGATCTTCGCGGCGCACCGCTGGAAGCTCACGCTCGTGCCGCCCGCGCTGTTGCTCACCCTGACGGTCTCGCACTGGGCGTTCATCGTCGCCGGCGTCGTCGCGGTGTTCTGGGACGTGTATCACACCGCGCAGCAGAACTTCGGCCTCGCCCGGATCTACGACGCCAAGGCCGGCACGGCGGCGACCGCCAGCCGCACGCTCGACCGCGTCTTTTCACACGTCATGTACATCGGCCCGATCATGGCCGGCGCATCGTTCGCGCAGCATCTGAACTATCTGGAACCGCTGAAGAACGTGGGCCTGACGGTGATGACGGCGCTGCCGCAAGCGGCCGTTGGCAACGCCGCCGTCATCCGGTTCGTGGCGATCGGCGTTATGGTGACGGCGTGCGTCTTCTATCTCGCCGCGCAGATGCGGCTCGCACGCCAGGGCGCGGCAGTCTCCCCGCACAAGGTGGCGCTGATGACGTCAACTGTCGCCGTGCAGATTCTTGCGTGGGGGTTCAGCCCGCCGGGCGTGGCGTTCATGGTCGTCAACCTTTTCCACGCCGTACAGTATTTCGGGCTCGTCTGGCGCCAGGAGGGGGGCAAGGCCCCCGCGCATCTCGGCGTCAAAGCCGCCTCGCTGGCGCGACCGCTCGGCCTTGCGCTCGTGTTCGTGCTGCCGGCCCTCTACGGCCTCTGGGAAGCCGCCTCGCAGCACAAATGGAACGTGCTGACGGCGCTGTTCCTGTCGGTGTCGCTGCTGCACTTCTGGATGGACGGATTCATCTGGAGCGTGCGGAAGAAGACGGTGTGATCAGCGCTTCGTGCGATTGATCGAATTGCCGGTACTGACCCGCTCCATCGAGAATGGAATCTGCATGATCATGTCGTCAGACGTGCGGCGGCACTGGCTACCTGTCTCCGTCCATTGCAGACGCCATTGCTGCGCCGCCTCCATCACAGCCGGCGCGAAATCATTGGCTGGAGCCGCCGCGACGATCTGGACGTTGCGGAAGGCGCCGTCTTCACGGACTGCATAGCGGAAGATGATGGTGCCGAGCGCGAGCTTGCGCACGGCGGCGCGGGGATACTCGATCGCGGGCTCCGCGACGACTTTGTACGCACACATCCTCGGACGTTCCGGAAGGCCGTTGCGTTCCACCTTCGGCGTTTCCGGCGCTTCCTGTCCGTCCGACCACTGTTTGGACTGCAGGGTCTTGAACCAGGCACGTGCGCTTTGAAAAACCACTTCGGCGAACGGCACGGTGGCGCCTTCGCTTTCCGGCGCCAGGGGCGCGGAGATGACGTAAGCGCGGCGCAGCGCGGCCTCCGACTGCTCCATACGGCCACGCAGCAATTCGGCTGAGCCAAGCCCAGTCAGCGCGAGCGCCAACTCCAGGACACCGTCGTCACCCATGGCTTCTGCGGCCACCACGCCGCGCTGATACGCGGTTGCGGCGTCACCCTCACGCCCATTGGCGAGCGCCCAGTAACCCCAGCTCTGCGCGGCCTCGTAGAGAAACAGCTGATCGACATTGGCCGCACCCGACGCCGTCGCCATCAGCTGGTCCAGCGCTTCGGGCGCGCCGCCGATGCGCGCCGGCAACCGGGACAGCGCGACGAGAATTTGCGCGCGCGTGGGATCGACGCCCTCGCCGCCCGCCGCCAGCGCACGATCCGCCGGCGCCGTCGCTTCGACGAACTTGCGCAG
>JANNVF010000544.1:0-7528 GCA_031414315.1 Hyphomonadaceae bacterium
ACGCCGAGCAGCCCGGCCGCCGCCGCCGGCCTGCAGCAAGGCGACGTGATCCTCACCTTCAACGGCGCTGCCGTGGAAGACAGCCGCGCGCTGACCCAGCGGGTCGGCGAGGCAGCCGTCGGCCGCGACGCGCGCCTGGAAGTGCAACGCGACGGCCAGCGGCGCACGGTCAACGTCCGCCTCGGCGAGCGTCCGAGCGAGCAGGCGCTCCTCGCCAGCGCTGAGCCGCGCGATGCGCAAGGCGGCGCCAGTTCGGAACAGTCCGAAGGCCTTGGCGTAGGTGTTCGCACCGTCACCGCCGATGATCGTCGGCGGTTCCAGATCGACGGCGTGGAGGGCGGTCTCGTGATCACCACGGTGACCGACAACTCCGTCCTCGCCGACCGTGGCGTGAACGTCGGCGACGTGATCCTCAGCGTGGATCGCAAACCGGTGCGCACAGCAGACGATCTCGATGCGGCGGTGGCTACGGCCGAACGTCAGAACCGGCCGGTGCTGTTGCAGGTGCAGGGCCGCTCTGGTCCGGCGCGCTACCTCGGCGTTGAAGTGAAGCGCGGATAGAAATTCAGGGTACAGAAACCCAAGGAGTGACCCGATGAAGGTTCTCGTCGTCGAAGACGATCTCGATCTCGCCCGCACGCTGAAACGCGCGCTTGAGGAAGACGGGCATGTCGTCGATGTCGCGAACGATGGCGTCACCGGCGAAACCATGGCCAGTGACAGCGGGTATGACGTGCTCGTCATGGACCGCATGCTGCCCCACAAGGAAGGCCAGGAGGTCGTGCGCGATCTCCGCGAGGCCGGGGTGGCGACACCGGTGCTGATCCTGTCGGCGCTCGATGGCGTGGAACACCGGGTGCAGGGGCTCAACGCGGGCTCCAACGACTATCTGGGTAAACCTTTCTCCACTGACGAGTTGCTGGCGCGGGTGCGCGCTTTGTGGCACGGACGGGATCGGAACGGTCCGGTGACACGGCTTCAGGTCGGCGATCTGGAAATGGACCTGCTCGCGCGCACGGTGCATCGCGCGGGCGACAAGATCGAACTGCAACCGCGTGAATTCCGGCTGCTGGAATACCTGATGCGTCACGCGGGCCAGGTGGTCACCCGGACGATGCTCCTGGAGAAGGTGTGGGATTACCACTTCGATCCTCAGACCAACGTGATCGACGTGCATATCTCCCGTTTGCGCGCGAAGATCGATCGCGACTACGGCGCGCCCTTGCTGCATACGGTGCGCGGCTCAGGGTATCGTTTGGAAGCCTGAGATCGGGTCTGCCGTCTTTTGCAAGGACGGCGACCTTCATTCTCGCGTTCGGGCAGGCGGTCGTCTTCCTGATCCTTGTGTTCGCGTTGCTGTCGTACGTCTACTACGCCACCGCCTATCAGGTGTCGCAGGACGCCGACGCGGCGATCGAACGCGAATACAAACTGCTCGCCGGCGCATACGGCAGCGGCGGAATGCGCGAACTCAACGAGCAGGTGGTGGAGCGGTCGGCCGCGCCCGGGCCGCTGTTCTACGTGCTCGCCGACCAGAGCGGGAAGGTCATCGCCGGCGATTTCGACGCGCTGCCGCGCATGCCGACATCGGGGCAGACCTCGGAGTGGGTCAACTTCCAGGCCACCGTGGACGCCGCCACCGGCGGCGGCTCGGAAACCCACGCCACGCGCGCCTATTTCGGACGCCTCCTAAACGGGCCGATCCTGTTCGTCGCGCGCGACCAGCGTGACAGCCGCAGCGCCGCCAGCCGCATGACCAAGGCGCTGACCTACGCCGCCGGCATCAGCGTCGCGTTCTCCATTCTGGCGGGCCTTGTGGCGGCGTGGCTTGCATCGCGTCGCGTCGAGTTGCTCAGCGAAACGACGCGCCAGGTAATGGCCGGCGATCTGACGCGCCGCGCGCGGGTGGAAGGCTGGGGCGACGAGTTCGATCTGCTTGCCAAGAACCTCAACGACATGCTCGCGCGCTTGGAGATGCTGGTACACGCCACCCGCAACGCCGGCGACGCCATCGCGCACGATCTGCGCACGCCGCTGTCGCGCCTGCGTCAGCGGCTTGAAGTTGCGCTCAACGCGCCGCCCGACGCCGACACCGACCGCGAGGCTTTGCTGTACGCGCAGGACGAGACTGATCGTCTGCTGAAGATGTTCAACACCGTGCTGCAGCTGGCGCGGTTGCGGTCGCCGGAAAGCTGGCGCCTGTTGCGCATGGATCTCACGCCCATCGTGGAGGAAATGGCCGACCTGTTCGAGCCGGCGGCCGAAGAGGCGGGGCTCGTGCTGACCAAGGGCCGCGCGCCCGCGTTGATGGTGCAGGGCGATGCTCAGCTGATTTCGCAGGCGCTCGCCAACCTGCTCGACAACGCCATGAAGTACACACCCAAGGGCGGGCGCGTGCATGTGTCGTGCGGCCAGCGCAGCGACGGCCGCATCGAGATCCGCGTCTCCGATTCCGGTCCCGGCATTCCGGTGGAGGATCGCGAGCGCGTGAAGGAGCGGTTCGTGCGGCTGGAGGTGCACCGCACCTCGCCGGGCGCCGGCCTTGGCCTCGCGCTCGTGGCGGCAGTGGCGGAGATGCATCGCGGCGCGTTTCTGCTGGAGGACGGCCTCGCCACCGGGCACGGCTTTGGTCTGGCCGCCGTCGTGGTGATCCCCGCCATCGACGCGCGTGAGGGGCGGCGTCTCATTTGAACGGCCTCGGCCCGGCGCGCGATGCGAACGGCGTCGCGCTTGCCGTGTCCGCGCCGTGGGCCGCCGCGCTGGCGGCGGCATGCGCGCATGCGCCTTACCTCGCCACTCTGGCCGCGCGCGATGGGGACGTGGCCGAGGCGATCGTAGGCGATGGCGCACCGTTCGTTGTCGCCGCCGCGCTTGAGGCCGCGCGCAGCGCCGGCGCCGTGGAAGACTTCGAAGAGGTGATGCGCCTGCTGCGGGTCGCCAAACGAAAGGCGCACCTCGCCATCGCGGTGGCCGATCTCTCCGGCGCGTGGTCGCTGGAAGAGGTGACCGGCGCACTGAGCGATCTCGCTGACAGCGCGCTGGCCAGCGCGTTGCAGGCGGCGGCGCGTGTCGTCATCGCGCGTGGGCAGATGCGTGCGCCCGCTGCGGTCGATCCGGCCAACCCTGCGCCGGGCCTGTTGCTGATCGCCATGGGCAAGCACGGCGCGCGCGAACTCAACTACTCCAGCGATATCGATTTCAGCGTGTTCTACGACGCCGACGTCCTGCCGACGGCGGAGGACGAACCGCGACGCCTCGCCGTGCGCCTCGCGCAACTCCTCGTGCGCGCGATGGAGGAGGTGACGGTGGACGGCTACGTCTTCCGCACCGACCTGCGCCTGCGGCCGGACCCTGCGTCGACGCCGATCGCGGTGTCGCTCGCGGCGGCGGAAGTCTACTATCAGAGTGTTGGGCAGAACTGGGAACGCGCGGCGTTCATCAAGGCGCGCGCGTGCGCGGGCGACATCGCGGCGGGAGAGGAGTTTCTCGCGTCGCTGAAGCCATTCATCTGGCGGCGCAATCTCGACTACGCGGCCATTGCCGACGTGCACTCAATCAAGCGGCAGATCCTCGCACGGCATAACCGCAGCGACATCGATACCGGCGCGTTCGACGTGAAGCTCGGGCGCGGCGGCATCCGCGACATCGAACTGTTCGCGCAGACGCAACAACTCATCCTCGGCGGCCGCGACGCCAGCCTGCGCGTGCGCGGCACGTGCGATGCGCTCGCCGCGCTGCGTGCGGCAGGCCGCGTCGAACCCGGCGCCGAGACGACGCTGGTGGAGGCGTACGGCGTCTATCGCGCCATCGAACACCGCATCCAGATGCTGGCCGACGAACAGACGCACAAAATTCCTGCCGATGCAGAGGGTCGCGCAGACCTTGCCGCGTTGGCGGGCTGCGACGACTGGGCGGCGCTGGATCTCGCGTTGCTCGCGCGCCGTCGCGCGGTCGCGGCCATCGATGCAAAACTGTTTTCCAGCGAGGACAGCCTCGCCGATCCGCTGGGCTCGCTGGTGTTCACCGGCGTGGAGGACGATCCCGAAACACTGGAAACCCTGCGAGGACTGGGATTTTCACAACCCCACCGGGTCAGCGAAACCGTGCGCGGCTGGCATCACGGCCGCATCCGCGCCACGCGATCGGAGCGCGCCCGCGAGATTCTCACGGCGATCATGCCGAAGCTGCTGCGCGCCATCGGCGAAAGCGGCGAAGCCGACACCGCGTTCGCGCGCTTCAGCGATTTCTTCGCCGGGCTGCCCGCCGGCGTGCAGGTGCTGGCGCTGTTCCAGGCGCACCCGCGCCTGCTCGCCGATCTCGCCGACGTGCTGGGTCTTGCGCCGCTGATGGCGGATGCGCTCGCGCGGCGGCCCGCGCTGCTGGACGCGATGGTGGAGCCGGCGTTTGCGCGGCCGGTGGCGCAGGATGCGCCAGGGCGGCGGCAGGCGGCGCTGTTGCGTCTCGCCGAGGAGGCCGACGGGTTTGAAGGCGCCATCAACGCTGCGCGGCGGTTTCATCGGGAAGAAGCGCTGCGCATTTCGCTGCAGACCTTGCAGGGCCGCGCCAGCGCCGCCGAAGCGGGCGACGCGCACGCCGATCTCGCGGAAGCGTGCGTGGCGGTTCTTGCCGGTGTCGCGGCCGACGAGATCGCGCGCCTGCATGGCGCCGCGCCCGGCGCGTTCGTCGTCCTCGCCCTCGGCAAGTTCGGCGGCCGTGAACTGACCGCGCGCTCCGACCTCGACATCATGATCATCTACGACGCCGCCGACGGTGCGGAGTCCAACGGCGCGCGGCCGCTGGCGGCGGGGGACTACTACGCCAAGCTCTCGCAACGGCTGATCAGCGCGCTGTCGGCGCCGACCGAGGAAGGGCTGCTCTACGACGTGGACATGCAGTTGCGGCCCTCCGGGTCGAAGGGGCCGGTGGCGGTGCGGCTGTCCACGTTCACGCACTACTACGCGACGGATGCGTGGACGTGGGAGCTGCTGGCGCTGACCCGGGCGCGGATCGTGGCCGGGGGTGCAGCCCTCGGCGGCCGGGTCATGGACGCCACCCGCGCCGTGCTCGGTCAACCCCGTCCTGTCGCCACGGTGCTCGCGGACGCGCGCGACATGCGCGCGCGGATGGACAAGGAACGGCCCGGCGGCGGGCTGTGGGATCTCAAGCTCACGCCGGGTGGCATGGTGGACGTGGAGTTTGTGGCGCAGACGCTGTCGCTGGTCGCGGGACCGGACACCGTGCGCCCGAGCACGATCGCGGCGCTCGATGTGCTGCAGGGCGCAGGCAAGCTCCCGGCGGCGGACGCAACGCGCCTGCGCACGGCGCTGACGCTCTATGCTGATCTGCAGCAGGTCCTGAAGGTATGTTTCGAGGACCGGTTCGAGCCCGCCATTGCGTCCGGGCGCCTGAAGGCGCTGCTCGCGCGGTTGGCGAAGGCCGACAGCTTCGCGGCCCTCGAAAAGCGATTGTCGGACACCCAGACAGCTGTCCGCGCTGCCTTCGTGCGGCTGCTGGCCGACGGAATTCCGCCATCGCCCCGTTCTAAGGCCTGAGGGCGCACGCGTTGAAGGAGCACTGCATGAAATTCGTACTGGTCGCCCTGGCTATCGTCGCGGCCCCCTTGGCCCTGGCCTACGCTCAACCCGCAGGCGATGGCGGTCCGATGGCGCGCTTGCACGCCATCGACCTGAACCACGATGGCGCGATCACCAGGGCCGAGGCGCGCACTGCGCGCGAAACTGCTTTCCGAGCGCTCGACACCAACAACGACGGTTTCGTCACCGACGCCGAGAAAGCGGCCCGCCGCGAGGACGCCGCCAAGAAACGTCCCGATCGCGGTGGCGGCGGCGACACCGATGGCGACGGGAAGATCAGCCGCGCTGAGTTCGTGAACGCGCCGTATCGCATGTTCGATCGTCTTGATGGTAACAACAACGACGTCATCGACGCGTCTGAACTCGCGGCGGCGCGCACGATGATGCTGCAGCGCAAGCAGGGCACGCCGTGATGCAAAGGCGCAGCGCTCCGTGGCCGTGCTGACGGTCCGCCCGGGTGCTCGATCCCGATGCCGATCTGGTGCGACGCGCCGGCGCGGGCGATCAGCGCGCTGCGGAAGCGCTTGTGCATCGGCATCTGTCGCGCATGACCGCATTGGCGCGGCGCATGCTGTCGGATGCGACGGAGGCCGAGGACGTGGCGCAGGAGGTGTTCCTACGCGTGTGGCGCACGGCGCCAAAGTGGCGAGAAGGACAGGCGAAGTTCGAGACATGGATGCACCGGGTGGCGCTCAATCTCTGCTACGACCGCCTGCGGCGTCGCCGCGAGAAGACCGATCCGGATGCGGGGTTGCTGGTGGCGGACTCAGCGCCGGGCGCGGCGGACAGAATCGTCGCACGCGAGCAGGCAGCGCTTGTGCACCGTGCGCTCGATGCGCTGCCAGAGCGCCAGCGCGCCGCGATCGTGCTGTGCCATTTCCAGGACATGACCAACATCGACGCCGCCGCGTCTCTCGACGTGAGCGTGGAGGCGCTGGAGTCGCTGCTGTCGCGGGGGCGGCGCGCGCTGAAGGCGTCGCTCGCCGACACCGCGCGCGATCTGATGGACGGACCATGAGAGGCGCGGGCGGATGTCGATGAACGAAGCGCGGATGACGGCCATTCTTGCGGCCTATGGCGCGGAGCCCGTGCGCTGGCCGGCGGCGGAGCGTGAAAGCGCGCTGGCGTGGCTGGCGGCGCATGGCGCCGGTGCGGCGCATGTGGAGGCGCGCGCGCTCGATGCGGCGCTGCAACTGGATGGGCGCGCGGCGCCGGCGAGTGACGCGCTGACGGCGCGTGTGCTTCAAGCCATCCCGGGCGCCGGTGCGACCGTTCTGCCGTTCGCCGCCGCAGCGGGCGCGCGGTCGTGGAACGCCGGCGCCATCGCCGCGCTCGCCGCCTGCGCCGTGATGGGCGTGGTGATCGGGTTCAACGCGTCCGGCTTTTCAGACGACACGACGGCGGACGCCGACGCCGCGTTCGGCGCGGCATTGGGTGTGATCGTCGATCGCGGCGATCCGGAGAGTGATGGATGAGTGGACGACGCACGGCGCTGTTTGTTTCGCTGGCGATCAACGTGCTGCTGGTCGGCGTGATCGTGGGCGCGGGATTGTCCGAGCTGCGTCACCAGCGCGAGCGCGCGACGATGGCGGTTGCGCGGGCGCCGAACATGCGGACGCTGATGCAGTCCCTGCCGCCGGAACGCGCGGCCGACGTGCGCGGCAAGGTCATCGGCGCATGGCGCGACGCGCGCGCCGAACGCCGCGCCGCACGCCAGGCGCGGCTCGACGTGGCGCGGATCGCCGGCGCGGAAACCTATGATGTCGCAGCGGCGAAAGCGGCGTTCGCACGGGTGCGCGCCGCAGACTCCAGCGTCGCGATGCGGTTTCAGGACGTCGTCGCCGAGGCGATGGTCTCGCTCTCCGCAGAGGAGCGGCGCACCATGGTGCGTCAGCTCGCTATGCGTCGCATCGAACAGGGGCGGCGTACTCTGC
>JANNVF010000545.1:0-4447 GCA_031414315.1 Hyphomonadaceae bacterium
GCAAATCAATTTCTTGGGCGTGGGCGTGAGCGCCGACTACTTGCAGCCGTTCACCGCGCGCGCCTAGGCGCGCGCGTTGACAGGCGTACGGGAAAAACCATGACCACGAACGAAACTCCTGCCGCCGATCCGGCGAAGAAAGAAGCCGCCAAGCGCGGCGCCAACCAGATCTTCGTCGATCTCGGCCCGGTCATCATCTTCATGCTGACCTACAACATCGCCAACGGGCGCGTGGCGGAAGGCCAGGCGATCTACTGGGCGACGAGCGTGTTTCTTGCTGCGACCGCGATCGCCGTGGGCTACGCGTGGTTCGTACAGAAGCGCCTGCCGCCGATGCTGATCGTGACGGCGGTGGTGGTCGGCGTGTTCGGCGGACTGACCATCGCGCTGCACAATCCTGTCTTCATCAAGATGAAGCCGACGATCGTGAATCTGCTTTACGCAGGCGTCATCCTTGGCGGACTCGCGGTGAAGCAGAACGTCTGGAAGATGTTGTTCCAGAGCGCATTCCCCGCGTTGCCGGAAAAAGTCTGGACCGTCTTCGCGCTGCGCTGGGGCGTGTTCTTCATCTTTCTCGCCGGCGTCAACGAGTTTGTATGGCGCAATTTTTCCGAGAGCTTCTGGGCCAACTTCAAAGTGTTCGGCGTGATGCCGATGACATTCCTCTTCATGCTGGCCAACATGCCGCTGCTGATGAAGCACATGCCGAAGGACGACGAGGCGAAGGCGCCCTAGCGATAAATCTGGTCTGGCGGGTTGGTGAACGGCAGCGCGGCGCCCGCGCGCCACGCGGCGAAGTGATCAAGCGCCCACTTCACCGACGGAAACGCCAGCTCGCCCCACGGGATCTCGTCCCACGTCACCAGCATCACCTCGGTGCTCTCCGGCCCCGGCGCAATGGCGGGATCCACCAGCCGCGCATGGAACATGAGCTGCACCTGGCTGATCCGCGGCACCGAATACGCCGCCAGCAGGCCGTCGATCTCGATCTTCGCGCAGGCCTCCTCCATAGCTTCCCGCGCGGCGCCCTCCTCGGCGGTTTCGCCCTCCTCCATGAACCCGGCCGGTAGGGTCCAGAATCCTATCCGCGGCGCGATGGCCCGACGGCATATCAGGAAACGATCCCCGAACTGGACCACCGATCCCACGACGATCTTCGGATTCACGTAATTGATGAATCCGCACGACGAACACACCTCCCGTGGACGATCCTCCCCCGCTGGAATCTTCACTTCAAAGTTGGCGATCGACGGTGTGCTGCTCATGCGGCGATTGTGGCGTGGCCACCACCGGGCGTAAAGCAAAGCGTTGACTCACAGAACGTGAGTTGCGAGAGGGCGGCATGAACGACGCAACGGACAAACACGAGGACGCAGAAAGCGTCGCGTCCGGCGCCACGCCCAGCGAGGCGGCGTTCCTGCTGACCGACTCTCCCAGTCATCTTCTGCATCGCGCCCAGCAATACGCCGCCGAGTTGTTCGCGGGACTTTATGACAAACGCGTGACACTCCGCCAGTTCGCCGTGCTGGCCGCCGTTGATGGCCAAGCCGGCGGCACGCAGACCGACCTCGTCCGCGCCACCGGCATCGATCGCTCCACGCTCGCCGAGATGATCGTGCGGATGGAAAAGAAGGGCTTTCTGGTCCGCGAGAAGTCCAACGCCGACGGACGCGCCAAGTCAGTGCGCCTTACCGGTCGCGGTCGCGCAAGACTGGCCGAGGCCGCGCCGCACGCACGCGCCGCCGATCTCGCCATTCTGGAGGCGCTGCCGAAGCCCAAGCGCCGCGCGCTGCTCGACATCCTGCAGGCGCTGACGCCCGCCATCGACGCGGCGCACGCGATCGACGAGACCACCAGCGGCGGCAAGAAGGCGCGCAAGAAAAAGAAGAAAGACAAACCCGCCAAGGCGCCGACGAAGGCCAACGCCGCGCCGAAATCGCGCAAGCCAAAGGCAACGGGGCCGAAGGCGCCTGAGCCGGCCGAGCCCGTCACCGCCGCGAAAGCCGAAAAGCCCGGCAAGGCCAGCAAAACCAAACCGCGCGACAAGACAAAGACCTGACGCGAAACAGGCCGCTGGCCGGCCGCCGCGCCGCGGCGACCGGAACCGGTTTTGCTACGCCGCCGCCTTCGCGAGATTGCGCAGCACGTACTGCAGGATGCCGCCGTTGGCGAAGTAGTCGAGTTCGTTCTCGGTATCGATCCGGCACATCACCGGCGCGATCTTTGTCATGCCATTCGCGAGCGTGATCTCCACCGACATGCGCTGACGCGGCTTCACAGCCGTCACTCCCGTCAGCGACACCGTCTCGTCACCAGTCAGCTCCAGCCCGCGCCACGTCACGCCGTCGAGCAGCTGCAGCGGCAGCACGCCCATGCCGATCAGGTTGGAGCGGTGGATGCGCTCGAAGCTCTCCGCGATCACGGCGCGCACGCCGAGCAGACGCGTGCCCTTCGCCGCCCAGTCCCGCGAGGAACCGGTGCCGTATTCCTTCCCGGCGAAGATCACCAGCGGCTGGCCCGCCGCGACGTAGCGCATGGCCGCGTCGTAGATCGGCATCACGTCACCCGACGGGAAGTGCTTGGTGACCCCGCCCTCGATGCCCGGCGTCATGCCGTTCTTGATACGAATGTTGGCGAACGTGCCACGCATCATCACTTCATGGTTGCCGCGCCGCGCGCCGTAGGAGTTGAAATCGAGCTTGGGAACGCCGTGCTCCTGCAGATAAGCGCCGGCCGGCGACGCCGCCTTGATGTCACCTGCGGGCGAGATGTGATCGGTGGTGATGGAATCTCCGAATAATGCGAGAATGCGCGCGCCCGTCACGTCGCCCGGCGCCACCGGCGTCATCGACATGCCTTCGAAGTACGGCGGGTTCTGCACGTAGGTGCTGTTTGAATCCCAGCCGTAGGTCTGTCCGCCGGTGACGCTGATCGACTGCCAGTGCGCGTCGCCATCGAACACGTTGGCGTAGCGGCTGGCGAACATCTGCGGCGTGACGCTGGTGCGGATCGCTTCAGCGATTTCCTGCGACGACGGCCAGATGTCGGCAAGATAGACGGGCTGACCGTCCGCGCCGACGCCAAGCGGATCCTTCGTCAGATCGAGCGAGATGTTGCCCGCAAGCGCGTACGCCACCACCAACGGCGGAGACGCGAGATAGTTCGCGCGCGTATCCGGGTTCACGCGGCCCTCAAAGTTGCGGTTGCCCGACAGCACCGCAGCGGCCACCACATCGCATTCCTTGATCGCGGCGATGATTTCATCGGCGAGTGGGCCGGAGTTGCCGATGCACGTGGTGCAGCCGTAACCGACGAGGTTGAAACCGAGCGCGTCGAGATCTTCCTGCACGCCGGCCTTGGCCAGATAGTCCGTCACCACCTTCGATCCCGGCGCCAGCGACGTCTTCACCCACGGCTTCACCGTGAGCCCGCGTCTGCGCGCGTTGCGTGCGAGCAGGCCGGCGCCGAGCATCACGCTCGGATTGGAGGTGTTGGTGCAGCTGGTGATCGCGGCGATCACCACCGCGCCGTGAGTCAGCGCAAAGCCACGCCCGGAGACTTCGGCGCGGATGGTTCGCCGCTCCGGCTTCACGTTGAATTCCGTTTCCAGGCCGCCGACGAACTCCTGCGCTACGCTGGAAAGCGCGACGCGGTCCTGCGGCCGCTTGGGCCCCGCCATCGAGGGCACCACGGTCGCCAGATCAAGTCCGAGCGTATCAGTGAACACCGGCTCAGGCAGATCCGGCAGCCACATCATGTTGGCTTTCGCGTAGGCTTCCACGAGCGCCACACGGTCCGGCGCGCGGCCCGACGTGCGCAGGAAATTCACGGTCTCCCCGTCCACCGGGAAGAAGCCGCACGTTGCGCCGTATTCCGGCGCCATGTTGGCGATGGTCGCGCGATCTTCCAGCGTCATCGACGCAAGGCCCTTGCCGAAGAACTCGACAAACTTGCCGACGACGCCCTTCTTGCGCAGCATCTGCGTCACGGTGAGCACGAGGTCCGTCGCCGTGGCGCCCGCCGGCAACTTGCCGTCGAGACGGAAGCCGATGACTTCGGGAATGAGCATCGAGATCGGCTGGCCGAGCATGGCCGCCTCCGCCTCGATGCCGCCGACGCCCCAGCCGAGCACCGCGAGGCCATTGATCATCGTGGTGTGGCTGTCGGTGCCGACGACGCTGTCGGGATAGGCGACGACGCTGTCGCCATACTGCGCGGTCCACACCGTCTGGCCGAGGTATTCGAGGTTCACCTGGTGGCAGATGCCGGTGCCCGGCGGCACGACGCGGAAATTGTCGAACGCGGTCGCGCCCCAGCGCAGGAATTTGTAACGCTCACCGTTGCGCTGGTACTCGGCATCGACGTTGCGGGCGTACGCATCGTTGGTGCCGGACACATCGACCATCACCGAGTGGTCGATCACCAGATCGACGGGCACCAGCGGGTT
>JANNVF010000546.1:0-3770 GCA_031414315.1 Hyphomonadaceae bacterium
CGCTGCAAGTGCGCGCGCGCCTCGGGGGCGGGCATGAAATAATAGGTGGCCGGCACGAACAGCTTGAGGCCGCCGTTGGCGAGGGTGATCTCGCCGGTCTGGCCGTACTGCTGCGGTGCGACGACGGCGCCTTTCGGCGCCTCGGCCTGTTTCTGCGCGGGCCGGCGCCCAGGACCCGGTCCGTCGGCGAACGCAAGCCCGGAGGCGCCCGCCACCAGGGCGATCGCCAACGCCGCCACGAATGTCCGAACCATCCCACTCTCCGCGTTCTGCCGCCTCGACATGGGGTATATTAACGATGAGCGCAGCACTGGTCGCCCTACAAGCGAGTCATGCGGCCGAAAGTTCCGCCCGGGCGGCGCTGATCGCCTCGTCGATGGCGCTTCGCCAGGCGCCCATGGTCCGGGCTGCCGTCGCAGCGGGCGGGTAGAGGATCGACCGCGAGGCGCTGACAACCCCGGACGCCGGCGGCTCGTTGGCTCCTGGGCGCTGGCCCAGACCGGCCATGGCGTCGGCGGCCGACGCGCCCTGCGCGCCGTAGCCCGGCACCAGAAATAGCGCTTTCGGCAGGATCGCGCGCAGCCGTCGGGCCTCCTCCGGCCAGGTCGCGCCGATCACGACCATGAGGTCGGACCACTCCGCCCCCCGCGCCAGCCGCTCCATGGCAGGGACCAGCATCTCCGCCACGCGGACCCAGAGCGGCGCGCCGCCCACGTCGAGATCCTGCAGATCCCGCGCGCCGGGATTGGAGGTCCGCACCAGCACGGCGACGCCTTTGCCGGTGGTTTCGGCGTGCGCGAAGAACGGCTCCAGCGAGTCGAGGCCGAGGTAGGGGTTCACCGTCACGCAGTCGGCGTCGAAGCCCGGCGCGGGGCCGAGCGTGGCGCGCATGTAGCCTTCGGCAGTCGAGCCGATGTCCCCGCGCTTGGCGTCGAGAATGACGGGAATACCGGCGGCCTTCGCAGCTGTGGTGAGATCGCGTGCGAGCCTGACGCCCTCAGGGCCGAACGGTTCGAAGAAGCCAAGCTGCGGCTTCACCGCCGCGCATTTGCCGATGCAGCGGTCGAGGATCGCGTCGAAGAATTTCTCCACCGCCGCCACGTCGTTCTGCGCGTCGCCGAACAGCGCGGGGATGCGATCGGGGAAGGGATCGAAGCCCACGCACAACGGCGCGCCGCAGGCCTTGGCGGCGGCGTGAAGCCGCGCGGCGAAGCCGCTACCGGGCACTGGCCGGCGCCATGTCGTCGGCGACGCAGACCACCTGCGCCACTGCGAGCGCACGACGGAGCTGATCGGCCTTGGGGCCGTAGTTCGCCCGCGTCATCGCCGGCGCCTGTTCGCCGACCGGCTCGACGTTGGCGAGACCGAGCAGCCGCACGATCGACGCTGGCGACGCCGTATAGATCCGCCCGCGCCGCGCAGATTCCGCAATGGTGATGCCGATGACGTTGCCCTGCGCATCGAACACCGGCCCGCCGCTCATGCCGGCGAGGCTGCCGTTCAAGCCTTGGGTTCGGCCCAGTTCGGCCCACGCCAGCACCGGCTCCTCGTTGTCGAAACGCCCATGCGCGACAAGTTTTTCGCGCCGGTACAACCGCGACACCGCTTCACCCTGACGGCCCTGCGGAAAGCCCACGTGAAACGCGAGCTGGCCAATCCGAAGCTGATCCTCGCGCATGTCGAGCGCGAGCGCTTCGGGCGCCTTCTCGGTCTTGAGCAGCGCGATGTCGGCGAACGGCGCGGGCTTTATCGTCTTCACGCGCACCGCCGCGCGACGGCCGACGATGATGCCGACGTCCTTGCAGTCGGCCACGACGTGCCGCGCGGTCAGCCACCAGCCGGTCTGGTCGATGGCGAACGCCGTGCCGACGCCGGAGGTCGCGGGGCCCACGTCGACCAGCACTTCGGGATCGAACACCGAGGCTGGCGGCAGTACCGGGCCTTCGTAGGCGATGCCCGGGATTTCCGTCGCGGTGGAATCATCGCGCGGATCATCGAGCCGAAACAGAACCCAGACGATCGCGCCGACCACCAGGAGATAGATAAGCCAGTCAGGAACGCGCATCCGCTCAGCCGACCATCAGCTGGGCGAGCGCTGCGGAGCGGAACAGGCTGAGCGACGGATCGCTCAGCGCGCCGGCGAGAATGATGCCGACGCCCAGTTTCACCGACATCAGGAAGATCGCGGCGGCCACGTCGCCCTCCGCGATCCGACGCGGCAGGCCGCGCAGGAAAATGTCAGTGACGCGAAATACGATCAGCTGGGTCAGCAACGTCACGATGCCCCAGACCAGAAGATCGATCATGCTCAGGCTGTGCGCGAGGCAGGCGCCGAGTGGAATGGCGAGACCGACCACGACCGCGCCGAACGCCAGCGCCGCCGACGCATTGCCGTCACGAATGAGGGCCAGCTCCTTGTGCGGCGTCAGTAGCACGTAGGTGGTCAGCCCAACGATGAAGAGCCCCATCGCCGCGCCGAACTGCGCCAGGAACTGGGGGAAGCCCGAAATGAAGGCTTGAATCTCTGAGAAATACATGGCGCCGCACCTTTTCGGGTGCCGGGGCGTATCGCCCGGGGGCCGGGTGCGTCAAGCTTGACTGGAACGAATGAGGTCGGAAATGAGCACAAGGAAAGCAGCGGTCGTCACCGGATCGACCAGTGGAATTGGCCTCGGCATCGCGCGCGCCTTGGCGCATGCGGGGATGAATGTGACGCTCAACGGTTTCGGCGACGCCGCCGAGATCGAGAAAATTCGCAGTGGTCTTGCAGCCGAAACCGGCGTGGAGGTCCGCTACGACGGCGCCAACCTGATGAACGCCGACGACGCCATGGGCCTCGTCACCCGGGCCGAAGCCGCGTTCGGCACGGTCGATGTGCTGGTCAACAACGCCGGCATCCAGTTCGTCTCACCGGTGGAGGATTTTCCGCTGGAAAAGTGGGACCAGATCATCGCGTTGAATCTCTCCGCCGCATTCTGGACCACCCGCGCGGCCCTGCGCGGCATGAAGGAACGCAAGTGGGGGCGGATTATCAACATCGCCTCGGCGCACGGGCTCGTGGCCTCGCCGTTCAAGTCGGCTTACGTGGCGGCCAAGCACGGCATCGTCGGCTTCACGAAATCGGTGGCGCTGGAAGTCGCGCGCGATGGGGTGCGGGCCAACTCGATCTGCCCCGGCTACGTGCTGACCGGCCTCGTGGAAGGCCAGATCCCCGACACCATGAAGGCGCGCAACATGACCCGCGAGCAGGTCATCAACGATGTGCTGCTCGCCGCCCAGCCGACCAAAAGGTTCGTCACGCCCGAGGAAGTCGCGGCTTTGGCCTTGTTCCTGTGCGGCGACGAGGCAGGCTCGATCACGGGCAGCAACATCAGCATGGACGGAGGATGGACCGCGGCATGAGCAGGATGGTCTTGATCGCCTCGCTTCTTGCGTCCCTCACCGCCTGCGGGCCTCGCCCGACCGTCGAGATCACGCGCTCCCCGATGATGCCGCGCGCGACCCCGGCATGGCGGGAAATCGCCACGGAAAACGACCGCGAGCGGCTGCGCGATTGGCGCAAGGCGTTTGTGTCCGCAGTCGCCGCCGCCCGCGCCTCGGGCCATGGCGATGAGCTCGCGCGCGAAGGCCGGTTGCTCTACCCCGACGGCGCGCTGGCCAATCCGGCGATCCCGAACGGCCGCTATCGTTGCCGGGTGACCAAGCTCGGGGCCAAGATCGAGGGGATGCTCGATTTTATCGCTTATCCGGCGTTCAGCTGCGTGATCGGG
>JANNVF010000547.1:0-12587 GCA_031414315.1 Hyphomonadaceae bacterium
TCGCGTCCGGCGGCGCGGGCTCGTTGCAGCATCTTGTCGAGACCTTTACCATCGGCCACGCCAGCGCCGCACTCGCGGCGTCCATCTTCCACTTCGGAACACACACCATCGCCGAAGCGCGCGCCGCCCTCGCCGCCGCCGGCGTCCCCGTGAGGACAGTATGACTGACAGCTCCCTGGGCGCGACGATCGATGCGCTCACCACCACCATCGCCTCGCGCACCGGCGCCGATCCGGCGACGTCCTACACCGCCTCCCTCCTCCACGCGGGCCCGCAGAAATGTGCCAAGAAGCTGGGTGAGGAGGGCGTGGAGGCCGCGCTTGCCGCCGTCAGCGGTGACAAGACCGCGCTCGCAGCGGAAGCGGCCGACGTACTGTTCCACCTGCTGGTGACATTACAGGTGTGCGGCGTCTCGCCGGGCGACGTCGCCGTGGCGCTCGCCGCGCGCAAGGGCGTGTCCGGCCATGACGAAAAGAAAAGCCGCCCCGTCGGCGCATGACGCTGTAGAGTTCTCCCGCAAGACAAAACGGGAGATACACATGGCGTTCGGCGCGGAAACCACCACCGACGAAGTCCTTGAAGGCGTCGACCTCACCGGCAAGCGCATCCTCGTCACCGGCGCCTCGGCGGGCCTCGGTGTGGAGACCATCCGGGCGCTGCAGTCCCACGGCGCCACCGCCGTCGGCGCGGCGCGAGATCTCACCAAGGCGCGCCGCGCGCTGGGCGAGGCGGGCGTCAAGGATATTGCGCTCGTGGAAGTCGATCTCGCCTCGCTCGCCAGCGTGCGCAAGGCCGCGGACGGCCTCGTCGCGGCCGGCGACAAGTTCAACGTCATCATCGGCAACGCCGGCGTGATGGCATGCCCGCAGAGCAAGACCGCCGACGGCTTCGAGACGCAGTTCGGCACCAACCACCTCGGCCACTTCGTGTTCATCAACAAGATCGCGCCGCTGCTGAACAATCCCGGCCGCGTGGTGATGCTCTCCTCCTCCGGCCACCGCATCAGCGACGTGAGCCTCGAGGACCCGAATTTCGAGAAGACGCCGTACAACGAGTGGCAGGCGTACGGCCGCGCGAAGACCGCGAACGTGCTCTACGCCGTGGCGCTCGATAAACGCCTCAAGAGCAAGGGCGTGCGCGCAGGCGCCGTGCATCCGGGCGGCATCCAGACGGAACTGGGCCGACACCTGACGCCCGACGCGCTGGCGCAGCTGCGCGCGGCCTGGGGCGCCGATGCGCCGAAGTACAAGTCCATCCCGCAAGGCGCCGCGACCAGCGTGTGGGCCGCCGTCGTCGCGCCGGCCGACGCCATCGGCGCGCACTTCTCCGAGGACTGCAACGTCGCTGACGTCAACGACAACGAGAAGCCGCGCAAGGGCGTCCGCTCCTACGCGCTCGACGCCGCGCACGCGGACGCGCTGTGGGCGAAGAGCGAAGCGATGGTGGGCGAGCGGTTCGCGTTCTGATGCCCCCTCCCCGGCGGGGAGGAGGGTCACAGAAAGATCAGCTCATACGGTGCAAGGCACAGAGTTTGTTGCCGTCCGGATCCCGCAGGTAGGCGAGATACATCTTGCCCATGCCGCCTTCGCGCACGCCGGGCGGATCCTCGATCGATGTGCCGCCTGCGGCGACGCCGGCCGCGTGCCACGCGTCAGCCACTGCGGGCGAACTTGCCGCGAAACCAATCGTGCCGCCATTCGGCGCCGACGCGGGCTCACCGTTGATCGGCTTCGATACCGAGAACACGCCGGTTGGGGTGAGGTAGAAAATGCGGTGGTTGTCGACCATCGCCGGCGGCACGCCGAGCGTACCGAGCAGCGCGTCATAGAACGACTTGGCGCGGTCCAGGTCGTTGGTGCCGATCATGATATGCGAGAACATCCTGGGCTTCCTTCCCTTCAGCGCAGCAACCGGGCGCGATGGCTGTGCGTGCACGACAGCGCTGCGGCCGCCTTCACGGGCCGCACATGCGGGAAAATCGCGGCGATGACAATGCGACGCGCGCGTCCTCACACGGAACTGACGACGCTCCGGCGCCAGTGATACGTGGCGTCGGGCATTTTTTCTTCGTTCCGCTGACCATCCGTCAGTTCTTCGACAACGAAGCCGTGCCGCTCGTACAGCCGTCGCGCCCGCGCGTTCGCCTGGAACGTATAGAGACGCAACTCGTCCTGTTCCCGCTGCGCGATCGCCACCAGCGCGCTCCCGATGCCCTGACCGTGACGAGTTGGCGTCACGTAGAGATGATCGATCCAGCCGTCCAGCAACGCCACATGACCCAGCAACGTGTCGCCCTCGAACGCGCCCCACACCGGTCCGTTGATCATCACGCGGTCCGCGTAGAACCGGAGATACTCCTCTGGCGTGTGAAGGCTCGTGTCATACCCCGGGATGAGCGCGCCCGCTTCCCGGTGAATACATGCGGCCGCGTCACCTTCTGACGGGAGCAATCGTCGATACGTCAACATAGGTGCATCTCTAGCCCCTCCCCCCGCGAGGGTCTCGCGGTGTACGTGAGGGGCCGCTTATCAAGCCGCTTGTCCAGATTCTCCGAGATACTTGTACAGAGGCGCGGCGACCAGTCTGTCCGATGTCTTGTCCGCCCGCTTATCCGACACCGTCCCGCGCTTTCAGGAATACGTAGTATGCGCCGCCGCCGCCGTGTTTCTGGTGCGCCTGCGCGTAGCCGCTGACGATGGCGCGGAGGCCCCCGCCCGACAGCCAGTCCGGCAGTTTCTGCTTGAGGACGCCGCCGGCGCCGTCGCGCCCCTTCCCTGTCACAACCAGCACGCAGCGCGCGCCATCGGCGCGGTGATGCGCAAGAAAGCCGCCGAGCGCGGCCTGCGCGTCGGCCTGGGTCATGCCGTGCATGTCGAGCTTGCCCGCCACATCGAGTTTGCCGCGCCGCACGCGTTTTTCCGGCGAACGATCCGCAAGCGGTGGGTGCTTTGATGGCGACGCCTTCGTCCTCGGCGCGGGCGCCGGGTGCGCGTGGATCACGACGCGCGGCGCAGTGGGCGCTGCGGCCACGTGAATACGCGGGCGCGGCTCGTGCGGAACACCGCGCGCCAGCGGCCGCACGGTGCGGGTCACTTCATGCCAGAGGTCGTGCTTGGGGGCGCCATCGGACGATTTCGGCGTGCCGGGCGGCGGACGCTTCACGTCAGGCTTGCGCCACGCTCGACAACCGCCAGTTGGGATCGCGCGAGCGCACGTCACGCTCGAAAGTCCACTTTTCCTTGGTGTCGCGCAGGCCGTAGGCGCCTTCGGCGAGCTCCGCCTCGAAGCGCACGGCGACGCGCGCGATATCCTCTTCCATCCGCGCGTCGGCGATCTCTGCAGACTTCATGCGGACGAGTTCGGGGCCTTTGCCGCCGCTCGCCTCGCGCTCGTCGATGGCCTTGGCGTACGCCTCATAGACGCGGGGGTTAAGCAGCGGCTTCAACGCCTCGCGGTCACCCTTGGCGAAGGCGGAGACGATCATCTCGTACGCCGCGCGGGCGCCTTCCACGAATCGGCCGGGCTCGAATGCCGGGTCGGCCTGCATCACCGATGCTACCCCCGGCCCGCCCGGGTAGGTTGTGGCGGTGGGGATCGGCGCGGCGACACCTCCGGGGCCAGCGCCCACTTCCACCGGCGCGGGGCGCGGCGTGCTGGGCTGGGCCGGGCCCTCGGAGCCGCGACGTTGGCCCAGCACGCTGAACAGGCGGCCGACCACGATCGCCGCGACAACCGCGAGGATCAGGATTTCGATCACCTGCTGCGACACCAGTTAGACTCCTCAAATTCCTAGCCTTACGGCACATAGTGAGCATGCGAGGACGGCGCCAGCCCAACCATGTTGCGAGGCCCCTCGGCGCATGTTAGCCCGCCTCAAATCAACCCCTTTCCAGCATCGAGAGCAAGCATGTCGACACCGGGCGGCCCAGACAGCGGTCAACCTGTGCAGGACACGCCGCACCTGCGAGTCCTGGCGCAGTACGTTAAGGACCTTTCATTCGAGAACCCGACCGCCGCCGCCGGGGTGCGCGCCGGGGACGCCGCGCCGGCCATCGACATGGGCATCGACGTCAACGCACGCCCCCTGCCGGACGGGGAATCCTATGAAGTGGACCTGCGGATCGGCGCCAAGGCCATGCGCGGCGAGGAGATCATGTTCATCACGGAACTCGTCTATTCGGGTGTGTTCCAGTTCGTGAACGTCCCGACCGAGGACGTGGAGCCGTTGCTGCTGATTGAGTGCCCGCGCCTGCTGTTTCCGTTCAGCCGCCGGTTGCTGGCCGAAGTCACCCGTGAGGGCGGCTATCCGCCGTTGCTGATCGACCCGATCGACTTCGCTGCGCTCTACCGCGCACAGCTACGTGACCGGCAGGCGCAGGGCGGCGTGACCCCGGTCAGCTAGGCCCCGCTTCGGCGGCCGCCGGTTCGATAAGCCCCTCCTCGATCGCGGCGACCGCCGCGCGCGCGTTCACGCCGTAGAACAGCACGTAGAAGACCAGCGCCACCGTGACGCTGGCGAGGTTCGCCCCGACCATTAGCGCGATGCCGCCCGGCGTGCCCCACAGGCCCATCACCGCCTCGAGATAGTCCTCGTTGAACGCCACCGGGTCCTCGATCGCGAGCGACCAGTCGACCTGCGTTCCGATCGCCGCGAAGTAGGCGCCCGCGAAGAGCGGCCCCACCAGCATGTAGATCACGCCCAGCAGCAGAAACGCGCCGAACAGCGCCCAGAACCGGCCTTTGCTCAACTTCCAGCCGCTGAAGAACGAAAACCGCCGCAGCGCGATCGACGCCGCCGACGCCGGCGCCAGCCGCACCAGTGCGTAGATCGTCGCCATGCATACCAGCACGGGCGCGGCGACGACTCCGGCGACGCGCATCCCGACCGGCGCATCCGCCGCGGCGAACCCGATCACCACCGCCAGGATCACGCTTGCGCAGCGCGAAGAAAGTGGCGTTCAGCGGATTTCGGTGCGCCACGGCTTCCCCTCCGGCCAGCGTCAAGACGCCGAGTGTGCGCTGGAGGCGACGCGAGCGCAATCTTGCGCCCCGGGCGGGAAATTAAGCGCCGTTGTCGGCCGGCGCTGAAACCCACAGCGCGCCTGGCCCAAGCTCCTCCACGAAAACCGTGTGCGCGGCCGACTCAGCGGCGGTGACCAGCGGCGGCAGCTTCCTGGCGCGCTGCGGACGACGCTCGAACGGGGGCTGATCGCCCCGGATGATATCCTGGCGCCCGCCGACATCACCGAGCGCCAGCCTGCGCTCACGTCCGCCGCGCAACTGCAGGTACACCTCCGCCAGCATGCGCGCATCGAGCAGCGCGCCGTGACCACCGGCGCCCTTCCGCTTCGAGAGGTCGAAGCCGAGGCGGTCGAGCTGGAAGCGGCGACTCAGCGCGTCGAGCGAATTGGCGGCGCCTGGAAACAGCGACCGGGCAATCGGCAGCGTGTCGACGAACCGCTCTTGTCCCCACGCCGACAGCTTCAGGCGAATGAGTTCGGCGTTGAAGAACTTGCGGTCGAACTCGGCGTTGTGCGCCACCAGCGGGGAATCCCCGATGAAGTCGAGCAGAGGAGCGAGCACCTCCTCGGAGCCGAAAAACGGCTTGTCGCGCAGGAACGCGCCGGTGAGGCCGTGGATGCGGACCACCTCCTCAGGCACGTCGCGCTCGGGGTTGATGTAGCGGTGGAAGGTCGCCCCGGTGGGCAGGAGATTGAAGATCTCCACGCAGGCGATTTCCACGATGCGGTCGCCGGTGAGCGGGTCACGGCCGGTGGTTTCGGTGTCGAAGACGATCTCGCGCATCCGGCGAGTCTAGAGGTGATTCGCGGCGTTTGGAATCACCAGCGACGCTCAGGCGTCTTCCTTCAGCACCGCCAGGACGGCGCGCACCTGCGCGCGGGTGTCTTCCAGATTTCCACCGGTATCGATCACGAAATCCGCGCGGGCGCGTTTTTCCGCGTCGGGCGTCTGCTTGGCGAGGATGGACTCGAACTTCTCCACAGTCATCCCGGGGCGCCCCAGCACGCGGGCGCGCTGGACGTCCGCCGGCGCGGAGACCACGACCGTCGCGTCCACCCGCTTCTCCCCGCCCTTCTCGAACAGCAGCGGAATATCGAGGATGACCAGCGGCGCCCCGGCGTCGCGCGCGTCCTGCAGGAATTGCATCTGCATCAGACCGACGAGCGGGTGCACGATGGATTCGAGTTTCTTTAGGGCATCGGCGTTGTTGAGCACGGCTTTCGATAGCAACTCGCGATCCACCGCGCCGTCGACGATCACCTCGGGAAACGCCTCCCCCACCGGGCCGATGGCGATGCCGCCTGCGCGATACATCGCGTGCACCGCGTCATCGGCGTTGTAGGACGGCACGCCCTCGTCTGCGAACATCTTTGCGACGGTGCTCTTCCCCATGCCGATGGAGCCGGTGAGGCCTACGAGGATCATGCGCGCGCCGCGAGGATGGCGAGCAGGCGTTCGCGGGCTTTCGCGGTGTCAGGCTTGATCCCGAACCAGATCTCGAACGCCAGCGCGCCCTGGTGGATCAGCATGCCGAGACCGTCGACGGTGCGCAGGTTTCGCGCGCGCGCGGCCTTGAGGAGATCGGTTTCGAGCGGCGCATACACCGCGTCGTAGACGATGGCGCCGGGCTTCGCATTCGCCAGCGGCCAGTCAAAGGACGCCGCGCCCGTCATACCGAGAGATGTGGCGTTGACGATAAGATCGGCGTCACGGAGCGTCGCAGGCAGCTCCGACCATGCCCGCGCATCGCCGCTGAGGAAGCCCGCGATGGCCTGAGCCTTTTCGAGCGAGCGATTGACGATCGTGACGCGCGGCCCGCCATTTCGGGCGATGCCATAAGCCATGGCCCGCGCCGCGCCGCCGCCACCGATCACAACGGCGCGCCGCGCATCACGCGCCCAGTCCGGAAAGGCGTCGTCGAGCGCGCGGCGCGCGCCTTGCCAGTCCGTGTTGTGGGCGTGGAGTCTTCCGTCCTTCCAGTGCAGCGTGTTGGCGACTCCGAGCGCCTCCACGTCGCCCGTGCGCACGTCCGCCGCCTGCGCTGCGGCTTCCTTAAAGGGCACGGTGACGTTGACGCCGTGAAGGCCAACGTGGCGCAGCGCGCGCATGGTCTCACTCACGCCGTCGTGCGCGAGCGGCAGCGCCACATACGTCGCGTCGATGCCGTGGTCCGCGATCCAGCCGGCGTGCATCTGCGGCGACAGCGAGTGCGTCACCGGATTGCCGAAGATGGCGAGGACTTTTGTGGCGCCGGTGATGGTCATGACGCGCCCCCCCCCCTCCCCCTTGCGGGGTGGGGTCGGAGGTGGGGGTATCGACGAGATCGTCGTGAGCTTGGCGGCCGGATCAGAGTCACGCCTCTGCGCACGAAGCTTGTACCCCCACCCCCGACCCCTCCCCGCAAGGAGGAGGGGAGCAAACTCCGAGCGATCCTCATTTCGCCAGCGCCCCCTGCTCGCGCAGGAACGCCAGCAATGGCAGCAACGGCAGGCCGAGCACGGAGAAGAAGTCGCCGTTCACATCCTCGAACAGCTGCCCGCCGAGGCCCTCGAGTTTGTAGGCGCCGACGCTGGTAAAGGCGTCCTCCCCCACCGTATCGAGATAGCTTTCCACGAATGCGTCGGTAAGCGGCCGCATCCGCAGCTTTGGCGTCGACATGTGTCGCCAAATCGCCACGCCATCGCGCGCGACGACGGCCGCGTTGATCAACTGATGCGTCTTGCCGCGCAGCAGATGGAGATGCGCGCGCGCCTCATCGCGCGACGACGACTTGTCGAGCACCTGATCGCCGATCGCCAGCATCTGATCGGCGCCGATGACAAGGCCCGGGCGCATCCGCGACACCGAGAGCGCCTTCACTTCCGCCAGTGCATCCACCTGCGCGCGCGGCGGCGCGCCTTCCGCACGGAGACCGAGTTTCACGGCCTCTTCGTCGACGCGCGGCTTCTCCACGATGATCGGCACGCCGGCGTCGCGCAGCATCTTCGCGCGGGACGCGCTGCCGGAGGCGAGGATGATCGGTTCGCCGGTCATGACGGGATCGGCGTGTCGCGCTTGCGCTCGGCGATCAGGTTCAGCACCGCCGCCGCCGTTTCCTCCACCGAGCGCCGCGTGACATCGATCACAGGCCATCCTTCGCGCTCGAACACCTTCTGCGCGTGGATGATTTCGGCGCGCACGGCCGCTTCGTCCACGTAGGAGGTCTCCCGCGATTCCTTCATGGAGACGAGCCGGTTGCGCCGCACATGGATGAGGCGATCCGCCGAGATCATCAGCCCGACGATCAGCGGCGCATCCGACCGGAACAGCGCTACCGGCAGTTCGATGTGCGGTACGATCGGCACATTCGCGGCCTTCACGCCGCGGTTGGCGAGGTAGACGCAGGTCGGTGTCTTCGAAGTGCGGCTGACCCCCACGAGCACGACATCGGAGTCGGTGAACTCCTTCTGGTGCTGGCCGTCGTCGTGACCCATGGCGAAGTTCAGCGCGTCGATGCGGCGGAAATAGTCGGCGTCCAACACCCGCCCTGCCCCGATGCGATGGTTGAGATCCTGTCCGAGATAGCGCTGCAGCGTGTCCAGCACCGGGTCCAGCACCGCCACGCAGGCCATGCCCAGCTCCTTGCAGCGCACTTCCAGCCGCTCGCGCATCTCGTCGTTGGACAGCGTGAACATGACGACGCCAGGCGCGTTCTCGATCTCGCGCAGCACCCGTTCGAGCTGCCGGGTGGAGCGGACGAGATAGTACGAGTGCTCGATCGGGATGATATTGTCGAACTGCGCCGACGACGCGCGCATGACGCCGGCCAGCGTCTCGCCGGTGGAATCGGACACCAGATGCACGTTGAAGTAGGTTCCGAGCTTCGGCGTCATCGGCGCGGGCGCATCCTGATGGCCCATTGCGGCAGGCCTGTGAATAGGGAGTCAAGAACCGCTGTATGCGCCCGTTGTCCAGCCCCGCAAACGCCCACAGGCGGCTTCGTGTCCCCGCCTCCGCCCGGGGCATCCACAGGAAGCTCAGGGGGTAGCGCTGTGGGGGTCGGCGTCGTGAGCAACGGAGTAGATCGGAACGCCACCATGCCGCGTAAGACATCTTGCCCCGTCGCGCCGGTGGATTGTTCGTGGGATGAACGGGGGAAAGCCCGGCTGTTATGGTTACCCGGTCCTTAACAACCACTATCATCTCATTTCATGAGGATTCATGACGATTGAATCTTACTTGGCAAAGCCGATGCTCCGCACGCTCGCCGGGGAACGTCTGGCGACGCCCCCGATCTGGATCATGCGTCAGGCGGGCCGGTATCTGCCCGAGTACCGCGAGCTTCGACGCCAGGCGCCGAACTTTCTCGATTTCTGCTACGCGCCGGCGCTGGCGCTCGAAGCGGTGATGCAGCCGCTTCGGCGCTTTCCGCTGGATGCAGCGATCCTGTTCTCCGACCTCCTGACGGTTCCGCACGCGCTGGGCCGTGACGTGCAGTTCGTGGAGGGCGAAGGCCCTCGCCTGCCCCCGCTCGTCGCCGATGCGCACTGGTCGTTCAGTGACCCGATGCGCGCGGTGGAGCGTCTGGCCCCGGTCTACGAGGCGGTGGAGCGGATCGCGGCGGCGATCCCCGCCAATGTCACGCTGATTGGCTTTGCCGGCGCGCCGTGGACCATGGCGACGTACATGCTGCAGGGCCAGGGCGGCGACAAGGACGTGGCGCGGGCGTGCGCGTATGCGCGGCCGGGCGATGTCGATGCGTTGCTGGCGCTGCTGGTGGAGACCACCGCGCACCATCTGGCGGCGCAAGCGAAGGCCGGCGCCGAGGTGCTGCAGATCTTCGAGAGCTGGGCGGAGGGATTGAGCGAGTCGATGTTCGAGCGGCTGGTGTTGAGTCCCACTATTGCGCTGATCCAGCGGACGCGCACGCTCGGCGTCACCGTGCCGATCATCGGCTTTCCGCGCGGCGCCGGGCACCATCTGGCGCGCTATGCGGCTGAAACCGGCGTGACCGCCGTCGGTCTTGATACGAGTGTGCCGGTGGCGCGTATACGGGAGAACCTCCCTGCGGGCATGCCGTTGCAGGGAAATCTCGATCCGCAACTGCTGGTCGTCGGCGGTGACGCGCTGCGAGTCGGCGTCGGTCAAGTCTTGCAGGCCTTCGGGGACTCACCGCACGTGTTCAATCTGGGACATGGGATCACGCCGAACGCGTCACCCGAGAATGTCACCGCGATGATTTCAGCGGTCCGTGGAGAGCACGCGTGAGTCCGCGAAAAATCGCTGTTGTCCTGTTCAATCTCGGCGGTCCGGATTCGCCGGCTGCGGTGCGTCCGTTTCTGTTCAACCTGTTCAACGACCGCCGCATCATCACCGTCCCTGCCCCGCTCCGTCTGCTGATCGCAGCGCTGATCTCCACCACGCGCGCGAAGATGGCGAAGGCGAACTACGCGCTGATGGGCGGGCGCTCGCCGATCCTGCCGGAGACGCAGGCGCAGGCCGGTGCGTTGCAGAAACGGCTGTCGGCGAACGACGATGCAGCGTTCCGCGTGTTCGTGGCGATGCGCTACTGGAAGCCGTTCGCGGCGGAGACTGCTGCCGAAGTACAGGCGTGGGGCGCCGACGAAGTGGTGCTGCTGCCACTCTATCCGCAATTTTCCACGACGACGACGGCGTCCGCCGAGGAAGCCTGGCGCAAGGTATTCAAGGGACCGACCCGCACGGTGTGCTGCTATCCCGCCAACACGCAGCTGGTGACCGCGCACGCGGACGCCATCGAGGCCGCGTGGCGCAAGGCCGGTTCGCCGGCCAATCCGCGCGTGCTGTTCTCCGCGCACGGCCTGCCCCAGCGCGTGGTCGACAACGGTGATCCGTACCAGTGGCAGGTGGAGCGCTGCGCTGCGGCGGTGTCTGCGTTGCTGCCGGCGGCTTGGGAAAAGAGCCTCTGCTACCAGTCTCGCGTCGGGCCGCTGAAATGGCTGGGGCCGTCCATTGACGACGCGTTGAAGGAAGCGGGCGACGATGCGCGGGGCGTCATCGTCTCCCCCATCGCGTTCGTGTCCGAGCACATCGAAACACTGGTGGAGTTGGATGTGGAGTATGCCGAGAAGGCGCACGCACTGGCGCTGCCGTTCTACATCCGCGCGGCGGCGCTGGGCGTCAACGACACGTTCATCGACGGCCTCACCGCGCTCGTGCACAAGGCGTGCGCTCGCGACTGCGGGATATTCAGCGAGACCGGCGGACGCCTCTGCCCCGAACGCTTCGGCGCCTGCCCCATGAAAGTCGCGGAAAGGAAAGCTGCATGAGCACGATCCTCGCCTGGCTCGATCCGACCTGGATGCGCGCGCTGCACATCATCTCGGTGATCGCGTGGATGGCCGGCATGTTGATGCTGCCGCGCTTCTACGCCTACCAGACCGGCTCCACGCCCGGCGGCGAACTCGACCGCAAGATGATAGAGGCGTCGGCGAAACTGCGCGCGATCATCATCACGCCGGCGATGATCGCGACGTGGACGTTCGGCCTGCTCATCCTCGCCACCTCGCACTGGATGCAGCTGTCGTTCGGCTGGTTCCACGCCAAGCTCGCGCTGGTGATCGGTCTGTCGGGCCTGCACGGCTACTACGTGTCGGAGGGCAAGCGGCTGGCGAAAGGCCAGCGCCGCCGCAGCGAGAAGTTCTGGCGCATGATGAACGAGGTCCCGTTCGTGATCGCGATCATCGTGGTGATCCTGGCGGTGGTGGAGCCGTTCTAACCCGGCCTTAACCCGGCCCCGATACCCCTTGCGACTTGACGCCCCGGCGCCGATATGGTGTCCATTGAACACGCGCGCTCCCAGCGCGCAGGCGGCGGCGGCGCCCCAAAAGCCTAGACTCACCCCCCTTCTTCCCGCCGAAAATCATCCCCCATTCTCGCGGCCCGTCGGTTTCCCAACCCCGGTCCCGCCACATCCATGGCTATCCCAATGACATCAGAACAGCTCATCGAAGGGCTCACCCAGCTCACGCTTCAGGACCTGAAGAAGAAGCCGCCCGCCGAACTCCTCGCGTTTGCAGAAGCGCTCGAGGTGGAGAACGCCAATTCCCTGCGCTCGCAGGAAATCATGTTCGCCATCCTGAAGCAGCTCGCCGATCGCGGCGTCGAGATCGGCGGCTCCGGCGTGATCGAGGTGCTGCCCGACGGCTTCGGCTTCCTGCGCTCGCCGCAGTCGAACTACCTGGCCGGCCCCGACGACATCTACGTTTCACCCCAGCAGGTTCGCAAGTTCGGCGTCCGCACCGGCGACACCGTCGACGGCCAGATCCGCGCGCCGAAGGACGGCGAGCGCTACTTCGCGCTCGTCAAACTCAACAGCGTGAACTTCGAGGACCCCGACAAGGTCCGCCACAAGGTCCACTTCGACAACCTGACGCCGCTCTATCCCGACGAGCGGCTGAAGATGGAAATCGACGACCCGACGCTGAAGGACAAGTCCGGCCGCGTCATCGACATCGTCTCCCCCATCGGCAAAGGCCAGCGCTGCCTGATCGTGGCGCCGCCGCGGGTCGGCAAGACGATCCTGATGCAGAACATCGCCAAGGCGA
>JANNVF010000548.1:0-1719 GCA_031414315.1 Hyphomonadaceae bacterium
CGACCGGCGCGGCGCGCGCGCCGAACTGGTAGCGCAGACCTACCAGCACCGCCTGGTGCTCGTAGTCGCCGTCGATGGTGAAGGGATTGAAACCGCCCTCCTGATCGGAGATGCGGCCGTCGAACGAGGCGTCCGGCGCCTTGAAGTAGCGATAGCCCACGTCGAGATCGAGCCGGTCCGACAGCGCGACCGCAACACCCGCCATGCCCTGATAGGCGGCCACCGTGTCGTCGTCGTCGAACGTGACCAGGGCCCCCGCCGACCCGCTGACGTCGATCTTGGCGACGCCGGCGCCTATGCCGACGTAGGGCTGGATCACGCCGTCGCGGTTGAAGTCGTAATAGAGATTGGCCATCGCGGCGGTGGCGTTGGCGTCGCCGTCGAGATCGGAGAACTCGTTCTGCCGGTAGGCGCCTTCGCCCTCAAGGCGGAAGCCGTTGTGGAAGGCGTAGCCCAGGGCCGCATGGGCGGACCAGTCGTTGTCGAAGTCGAGGTCGCCGCCGGAGGTCTTCAGACCGCCATCCACGGAATAGCCGGCGTCGACGCGGCCGTACCAGCCCTCCGTTGCCCACGCGATGCCCACCGCCGCACTCGCCAGCAGTGTCGCCAGCAGCGCAGCCCGTCCGAGATTTCTGATCGCCATGTCCAAACCCTCGTTTTGGAATGGCGATAAATCTCTGCCCTTTTCGCCTGATCGCAATGGGGATTCGCGCGGCGCGGGAAATCGGAGCCTCTACGCCAGCTCCACCAGCACTTCATCGGCTGCCACGCTCGCGCCGGCGACCACGTTCACCTTCGCCACCACGCCATCCCGCTCCGCGCGGATGATGTTCTGCATCTTCATCGCCTCCACGATGGCGACGCTCTCGCCGGACTTCACGTCCTGCCCCGCCACCACTTCGATCGACACCACCAGCCCCGGCATCGGCGAGACGACGAGTTTGGATGTGTCCGCGGCAGGCTTCGGCGGAATGAGCGCGTGCAGCGCCGCGGCGCGCGGGCTGGTGACGATCAGCGTCACCGTGACGCCGCGCAGCTTGAGGCGGAAGCCCTCGGCGCGCGGGGAAATCTTCACCGCGAACGGCGCCTTGCCGAAGCGGCCCTCCATCACCGGTTGGCCCGGTTTCCAGTCGGTGACGAGTTTGGTTTCGCGGTCGCTGCCGCCCTGCGCGATGGCCGCGCCATCTTCGGTGAGCCCCACCGCGACCGGGATCAGCGCGCCATCGAAGATCGCCACGCGCTCGGCGCGCGCATCGACCTTGTAGCCGGCGATCTGGCCGGAGATCTTGCCGGCGCGCGCGTGCACCAGCGCCTGCGCGTACGCCGCGCACGCGACAAGCAGTTCGCGCTGCTCGTCGGTCGCCACCGTGCCGTTGAAGCCCTCGGGAAACTGTTCCTTGATGTAGCCGGTGGTGAAATCGCCCGAGCGAAACCGCGCCTCGTCCATCACCGCGCCAAGGAACGGGATGTTGTCCTGGATGCCTTCGATGACGAAGCTGTCGAGCGCGCGCGCCTGCGCGTCGATGGCTTCCAGCCGTGTCGGCGCGTGGGTGACGAGCTTGGCGATCATCGGGTCGTAGAACATCGACACTTCATCGCCTTCGCGCACGCCGGCATCGTTGCGCACGGTGATGACGCCGGTCTTGCCTTCCGCCGGCGGCCGGTAACGGCGCAGCCGCCCGATCGACGGCAGGAAGTTGCGGTAGGGATCTTCCGCGT
>JANNVF010000549.1:0-7350 GCA_031414315.1 Hyphomonadaceae bacterium
GCCGCGACGAGTGCGGCGCCCGGCACGGTCGTGGTCGACGCCGACGCCGGCAGTCTGCTGGCCCACGTGCTGGCGGAAGCCGACGTCGATGTCGCGGCCATGCAGAGGCTTGAGCGCGCGACGCTTGCACTCACCGGCGGAGCGATCCGGTGATCGCCGTTGGCGCAGCCCTCGGCGTGTGTGTCGCCTGCGCGCTGCTCATCGCGCGCCTCGTGCGCGGGCCGACGCCGTTCGATCGCTTGTTGATGGCGCACGCGGTGTGGGTGAATGCCGCGCTGGTTGTGGCGTCTCTCGCAGCGATCGCCGCTGACCCCGTGTGGATCGACGCGGCTCTGGCGTTGGCGTTGCTCGATGCGGCGCTGGTGCTTGCCGCCGTGAAGGCGCTGCGCCGCAACAGCTTCCAGCCGCCGCTGGCGCCGCTCGACGAAGGCGCTGCGCCATGATCGTCGATGAGGGCGTGCGCCATCTGGCCGCCGGCGCGTGTGTGGCGGCGGCGCTCGTGTTTCTAATTGTCGGCGCGCTCGGCGCATGGCGGTTTGCCGATGTGTACGAACGCATCCACGCCGTGCGCGCCGCCGCGCTGGGAGCGCCGCTGCTGCTGGCCGGTCTTGCCATCGAGACCTGGGACTGGCGCATCGCGGTGAAGCTGGGGCTGCTCGCGGCGGTGCTGGCGATGACAGGCCCGTCGCTCGGCCACCTGATCGCGCACGCCGCGCACCGCGCTGGCGTGGAGCCCGACGCCCGCGCCTCCGCCAAGGCGCGCACGAAGGCAGCGTCGCAATGACCGGGGCGTGGATCGCGTCCGCCGCCGCCGTGCTGGCGTGTGTCGCCGCGTGCGCGTTGATCGCGGCGCGCGCGCGGGTCAGCGCGATCGCGGCGTTCGCGCTGGTGGGGGTCATGGGCGCGACGGCGCAGATCGCCATCGGTGGTCCCGAAGCCGGGTTTGCACTCATCGGCGTGACGGCGCTGCTCGCGCTGATGGCGTACGCGACCGGCGCGCTGACAGGCGACGCGCTTGACCAGAAGCAACGTCCGCCGCGCGGGGCGCTGGCCGTGTCGGCGATCACCTTGTGCGCGCTCGTCGCGGCGTGGCCGCTGGCGCCCGCTGCACTGACGCATGCGGCTGCGTTGCAGACGCTCCCCGCGTTCGCCACGGCGCGGGGCGAAGATCTTGTCCTCGCGCTGGCTGCGCTCATCGGCGTTGCAGCAGCGGCGGCGGCGCTGCTCGGGTTTGGGGAGCGCGGCGTCATCGGCATGGCGCGGGAGGGGCGGCGATGAGGTACGGCCCACAACTTGTCGCGCGCGCGCTGGCCAAGCGCGTGACGGTGCTTTTGCTCGTGCTTGGTTGCCTCGCGCTGGTGGGCGATCCGCGCGGCGCCGGCGTGCAGGCGGGCCTGCTGCTGGCGGCGGCGCTGGTGTGCCATGCGGTCGCGTTCGGTGTCGCGGTGACGGTCAAGGCGGCGGCGCCTGGGGCGTTGCGCATTGCTGCGGCTATCGGCGTGTTGATTGCCGTGTGCGCCGGCGTCTGGGCGGCGCGCGCCGATGTGTTCGATTTCACCCCCATGCGCGTTGGCGCCCTGACCGTGTCGCCCGGTGGCGCGCTCGTCCATCTGGGGGCGGCGTTGGCGGTGGCGGGCGCGGGCGCGTTCATTTTTCTCTGTCTGGCCGGCCGCGCAACGGCGCTGGGAGAAGACCGGTGATGTCGCTCTGGTCGCTTGGCGAGCGGGCGCATCTGCCGTTGGTCGCGGTGCTCCTGATCGCGGGTGTCGGGCTCGCGGCTGCGTCGCGTGATCTGATGAAGCGGCTGCTCGGCGCCGGGGTCGCGATGTTCGGCGCCGTGTCGCATCTCGTCGTGGTGACTGGCGCGCCGCACGCGGTAGGCGCAGCGATGCTGGCGGTCGTCGTGCTTGCGCTCGCGGCGGGGGCGCTTGGTTTTGTCATTCTGGTGCGCATCCGCGAAGGGTTCGGCGGCGTCGATGCGCGCATGGTGCGCGCCGGTGTTGAGGATGACGCCGCGCAGGCGGCGCTGGACTCATGAGCGCGCTGGAGTTCATCCGCACGTACGCGGCGACGTTGCTGTCGCTCGGGCCGATCGCCGTTGGCGTGGCGCTCACGGTGCTGGCCGGTGCGCGCATGGCGGTGGCCGCCAGCCTCGCGGTGGCGCTGGGCATCGTCGGTGTCGCGCTGGTGCTGGCGCTGTCGGGCGCGAGCGCAGACCCCCTCGGCGCCGGCGCGATGGCGCTGCTGGCGGTGGTGGCCGCGACCGCGCTGTGTGCAGCGGGCCCTGTGCTGTCGCGCGAGTTCGACCGGCGCACGCAACCGATCGCGCTTGGCCTCGCACTCATGGCGCTGGGCGCGGCGCTCGGCGCGGCGCAGACGCGAGACCTGCTGCGCCTGGTGATCTTCCTGATGACGGGCGGTATCGCCGTCGCCGCGCTGACGTCGCTGTCGGTCGCGCGTGAACGAGCCGTGGCGCCTGCGGCGTTCACCGCCGTGCTGGTGACGGTGTGCGCGGGCGCCATCGCGCTGTGCGGCGTGGGACTCTTCTACGCAGCGGCGGGCGCGTTCGACGTGACCGCCATCGCGACGTCGCTCTCGGCATCGCCGGGCCGTGAAGGCATGGTCGCCGCTGCGCTGCTGATCGCGGCGCTGGTGGCGTTCGCAGGAGTCGCCCCGGCGCATGGCTGGGCGGCGGATGTGGCGGCGCGCACGCCGCACGGAACGGCGTCCATCGTCATCGTCGTCGCGCGGATCGCGGCGTTCGTGGCGCTCATCCGCGTGTATGGACTGACGCAGGCGGTGACAGGCAGCGGCGCTGCGACGGCGTTTGCGCTGGGATGTGCATGCCTAGGCGCCATCGGTGTCGTTGCAGGATCGCTGCAGGCGATTGGTGCGAGCGACGCGCGCCGGCTCGCTGCGCACGCGCTCACCGCGCAGTTCGGGTGCGCCCTGATCGGTCTCGCGGCGGGCGGCGCCGATGGCGCGGTCGCGGCGCTGTTCGTTGTCGCCGCCGGCGCGATGACCGCGCTGGCGCTGGTGGTCGGCGCCGCTGCAGCGCGGCCGCAACTGGGCGCTGCGGCGCCGATGTCGGCGCTGGACGGACTCGCGGCGCAACGTCCATTCGTGGCGGCAGCGATGGGTGTTGCGGCGTTCGGCCTCACAGGCGCGCCGCTGACGGCGGCATTTCTAGGCAAATGGCTGTCCATCGAGGCGGCGCTCGCGCGCGGCTGGTACTGGGCGGCGGCGGCGATCGTGCTGGCGTCGTTCGCGGCGGTGTTCGTCGCGGGCCAGATCATCGAGCGGATGTATTTCCGCGAACGCTCCGCGCAGATCGGTCCGGCGCCCGCTGGCGCGCTGTCGATGGCGCCCGCGTTGCTCGCGGCAGTGACAGCGACACTGGTGTTCGGCTGGAACGGCGCAGCGCCGCTGGAAGCTGCGCGCCTCGCCGCACGCGCCATGACGGGCGCGCCATGAGCGTCACGACACTTCTCTCGATCGCGATTGTCCTGCCGCTCGTGCACGCGGGTCTGGTCGCGCTGGCGAGCCGACCACCCGGATTGCGTGACGTCGTGCATATCGTCGGCGCAAGTGCGCTGGCGCTCGTCTGCGTGCTGTTGCTCGCGAGCGTTGGACAAGGCGACGCCGGACGCATCGTCGCAGCGGAGCCTTTGCCGGGACTTGAACTTGCGTTCAATACAGAGCCTCTCGGCGTTGTGTTTGCGGCGGTGGCCGCAGGACTCGGCGCGCTGTGTGCGCTCTACACCGTGGGCTGGATGCGTCTGACGCGCGATCCCGCGCCCGCCCGCTTCATGGCGTTTGCCGCACTCGCGCTCGGCGCCACGGTCGGCGTCGCGCTTGCGGCCAATCTCTTCACGTTCTTCGTGTTCTACGAAGCGCTGTCGATCGCGACCTTCCCGCTGCTTGCGCACCGCAGCAATGCGGGAGCAGGGCGCGCTGCGGCGTTCTATCTCGTTTTGATGTTGGCGCTCGCCATGGGAGCCTTGCTGCCGGCGATCATCTGGACCAGCGTTGTCGCGGGGACGCTCGAGTTCGCGGCGGGTGGCTTGTTGTCCGGGCGCGTCAGCCCGCTCGCGGCGAATGTGTTGCTCGTGCTGTACGTGCTCGGTATCGGCATGGCGGCGCTCTTTCCCGCGCATCGCTGGATCACCGCAGCGTCCGGCGCGAGTGCGCCCGCAAGTGCGCTTGTGTTCGCGGTGACGGCGGCGAGCGTTGGCGGTTTCGGCGTATTGCGCATCGCGGCTTACGTGTTCGGCCCGGCGTTGCACGATGCGGCGATCGCAGCGAATGGCGTGCTGGCGCTGGCGATCGTGACCTTGCTGGGCGCGTCGCTTGCCGCGTTCGGGCGCCGCAACCTGTCGGAGCGCCTGTCCTATCTCTGCGTCGCGCAGCTGTCGGCGATAACCGCCGGCGCGATGCTTGGCCCCGCCGAAAATGCACAGCTCGCCGCCGGATGGTTCGCCGCCGCGCTGCAGCTGATCGCGTATGGCGCCGCAACAGCGACGCTGTGCTTCGCGATCGGCGCCATCGAAGCGGCGTCGGGGTTCAAGGATTTCGACGATCTCGCGGGGCTTGGCCGCAAGATGCCGTGGGTGTTTGCAGCACTCGCGCTTGGAGCGCTCAGCTTTGCCGGCGCGCCGCCGCTGGCGGGCGCATTCCCGAAACTCTGGCTCATGATCGCGGCGGCGGATCACGGCGCGCTGTGGACCGGCCTCGCGATCGCCGTCGGCGCGCTGCTCTCGTTCGCGGCGCTCACCGCCCCTGTGGCGCGCGCGCTTTTTGCCCCTGTGCCGACAGATCACGAGGTCGCGCCTGATCGTGCGCCGCTGCTGATCATCGTGCCCACGGTCGCGGCGGGTGCGTCGACCTTGCTGCTGCTCGTCTGGCTGCATCCCATCACCGCATTCCTCACCAACCTGCGCGGAGGTTCGCCATGAACTTCAACTGGAACTTCAGACTCCCCCATATTCCCGCCTGGCTCGTCGTCGTCCTGGCGGCGCTTGCGGGCGCCGCGTCGATTGCAGCTGAAGTCTTCTGGCCGCGGCACGCCTACGGCCCGCCGCTGGAAGCGCGCGCGGGCTTCTACGCGGGCGCGGGTTTTGCAGCGGCGCTCTTCGTGCTTGGCGCGGCATGGATCGCGCGGCTATTGCGGGACGGACCAACCAGCAATCAATGACCGCGATTTCGCTCAACCCCGGCTTTGCGCTGCTGATCGGCGCGCTGCTGGCGCTGATCGCGCCGCTCCAGTGGCGGTCACCGATCGCGCTGGCCGCGTCACTCGGCGCGCTGGCGCTCGCCTTCACGCCGTCGTTTGGCGAGCACGCGGCGTTCGCGCAGGTCGGGTTGCGCGTGGTGCCACTGCGGCTCGATGCGTTGTCGCAGACCTTCGGTGTGTTGTTTGCGCTTGTCTCGATCATGCTGGCGCTGCACGGCGCGGATCTGCGGGCGCGCGCCGAGTGTGGCGCGCTGCTGGTGCTTGCGGGCGGCGCGTTGACGGCGGTGTACGCCGGTGACTTCGTCAGTTTCGTTGCCGCAGCGGAGCTTTCGACGCTCGCGGCGGTGGCGCTGCTGCTGCTGCGCGAGGAGTGGTCGTCGCAGGAGACGGGGATGCGGCTGCTGGGCTGGCAGGCGCTGTCGAGCATCCTGTTTCTGTCCGGCGCCGCCTTCTGCATCGCCGATACCGGCGCCGCGGAGTTCGCGCGCCTTTCGCCGCGCACGGGTGGCGGCGGGCTTTTTCTTGCGGCGCAGGGCGTGTAAGCGGGATTTCCGATTGCGCATGTGTGGCTGAAGGAAGCGCTGCCGCGTGCGAGTGCTGCGGGCGGGGCGGGGATTGCCGCGTTCACGACGATGCTTGGCGTCTACGGCCTTGCACGTGGCTATGCGGGTGATCCGCTGCTGATCTGGATCGGGCTCGCGATGGCGATCTGGCCGGCGATCTACGCCATGGCGGAAGACGATCTGCGCCGCTCGCTCGCCTACGGGTTAGTCGTGCAGACCGGCGTGATGGTGGCTGCGATCGGTGTCGGCTCGCCACTGGCGATGGCGGCGGCGGCGGCGCATGCGTTCTGCACGACGCTGGCGGTCACGCTGATGGCGATGGCGCTGGGCGCATTGCGCAATCTCACCGGCATCTCGCGCGCGTCCGATCTTGGCGGCCTCGCGCGGATCATGCCGGTGACGGCGGCGCTGGTGTGCGTGGCGGCGCTGAGCATCGCCGGTGCGCCGCTGACGGCGGGGTTTGCGTCGCTCGCGCTGGTGTTCGACGCGTTCGCGCAGGCGGGGCGGCCGCTGGTCTACTACGCGCTGGTCGCGGCGATCGGGGCGGCGGTGGCTCATACGGCGGTGAAGATCCCGTACGCGGCGTTCTTCGCGCCGGCGCGGCGCCCGCTGCCGGAGGCGCCGATGTTTGCCTCGCCGCAGCTGGCGATGCTGTTTGCCGCCGCGCTGATCATCGGCGTCGGGATCGCGCCCGGCTGGCTCTACGCGTTCCTGCCGCCCGATCCGATCCGCTTTTCACCGTACGACTGGGCGCGGCTGATGACGCATCTGCAGCTGGCGATCTTCGCGGCGTTGGCGGTGGCGGCGGCGCGGATGGCGCGGCTCTATCCGGTGGAGAAGCCCGGCGACATGCGCGACGTGGACCGGCTCATCCATGGGCCGTTCTGGCTCATGGTCCAGCGCGTTGGTTCGGCAGGCGCCAGCCTGCATCGCTTCTGGCGCGGCGGCGAGCAGCGCAGCGCCGATCTCCTGGCCCGTGTCGCCGGCCGCTGGGCGGCCCTCGCTGACCGGCCAACGCGCCGGCTCGCGGCCGACGGCGTGTGGCTGCTGGCGGTGCTGGCGGCGCTGCTGATCCTCTGCCTGGTTTTCGCCTGGCGGGTGATCTGAGCGCGGGCCGTTACAGCGCGACTGCTTGCGAATGCTCCGTCGATGCTTGAATCCGGTGTAATGGGCGTGGTTTCATCATTGCTTTATCTGCAAAGCCCTCTAAGAATGCCAGAAATGAACGGTATTGAAGGACTGCCACGGACATGGAAACTCGTACAGAACTGGTCGAACTGACGACGGAGATCGTCTCGGCCTATGTCGGCGCCAATACCGTGCCGGCAAGCGAGCTTCCGGCGGTGATCGAGACGGTCTACCGGGCGCTGCGCGGGCTCTCCGGGATGACCGAGACGGCGGAGCCTGAAAGCCGCGCCCCGGCGGTGCCGGTGAAGCGGTCGGTGACCAACGAGTTCATCATCTGCCTGGAAGACGGCAAGAAGTTCAAATCTCTCAAGCGCCATTTGCGCACGCACTACAACTTGTCGCCGGAAGAGTACCGCGAGAAGTGGG
>JANNVF010000550.1:0-19669 GCA_031414315.1 Hyphomonadaceae bacterium
CGCCGGTGTGCCGACCTTCAACGACACGCGGGCGCAGTTCTATGCGATGACCGGGGATTCCCAGCTGAAGCCTTACGAGAGCTGGCTGGACTTCGGGCAGCACATGAAGAACCCGATTTCGGTCATCAACTTCATCGCCGCTTATGGCCTGCACTCGACAATTCTGTCGCAAACCACACTTGAGGGAAAACGCAACGCCGCCACCGAACTGGTGACCGGTGTTGACCTGAACGGTGATGGTGTCGCCTCGGATGCGGTCGACTTCCTCAACGGAACCGGTGCCTGGAATGCCGAGAACTCCGGGCTGAACAATGTCGATCTCTGGATCGGCGGACTCGCGGAAGCGAAGATGGAGTTCGGCGGCATGCTGGGCTCGACGTTCAACTTCGTGTTCGAAACCCAGATGGAGAATCTGCAGAACGGCGACCGGTTCTATTACCTGAGCCGGACGCAGGGCATGAACCTGCTCAATCAGCTGGAGCCGAATACGTTTGCCGATCTGGTGATGCGGAATACCAGTCTCGGCAGCATCCACTCAACGCACGTGGGTGGCACTCTCTTCGATACGCCCGACCTCATTCTCGAACTTGACCCGCTCGCGGCGCAACGGAACGCCGGCATCGGCTCGGCGGATCCGTCGTATTCAGACCCCATCTGGGGCGACGGTCTTTTCCACCTCGGCACCAAGGTTGTCCGGATCGTCAATGACGACGGCAATGACGCCAATGGCTTCGAGGGCGGCAACGTTCTCAAGTTCTTCGGCGGTGAACACGTCGTCCTTGGCGGCACCGAGGGCAGGGACAGTCTCTACGGCGATAGAGGCATTGACACGCTTTGGGGCGATGGCGGTGACGACTATCTGAATGCCGGTTCGGAAGCCGACCAGGTCTTTGGTGGTGATGGCGATGACATCATCGAGGATTTCTTCGGCGACGGTGACTTCCTGCGCGGCAATCGCGGCAACGACGTTGTCAGCGATACCCACGGGTTCGGCGACGTCCTGTTCGGAGATTCCGGCAAGGACTTTATCATGGGTGGCTCCGACGTCATCGAAGTGTTCGCTGGTGAAGACGATGACTTCGTTCTCGGCGGCCTTGGCGCTGACGTGCTGCTCGGCAACGAAGGGAACGACTGGATCGAGGGTGGAGAGGGGTTCGACGGCATCGGTGGCGATAACTCGGAACTGTTCTTCAACTCGCCGATCATTGGCCATGACGTTCTGAACGGTCAGGGCAACGACACCGACTACGACGGAGAATCCGGCGACGACATCATGTTCCTGACCAACGGCATCACGCGTGCAAACGGGATGCTGGGGTTCGACTGGGTGATCAAGAAGGGCAACCCGAACGCGACTGGGGTCAACAACCCCGACCCTGACGTCATCGATCTCGGCATCTCGAGATTTGTGAACCAGCAGGCACTGACACTTCGCGACCGCAACGACTCGGTTGAGGCCGCGTCGGGCTGGAAATTTAACGATACGATTATCGGAACCAACTTCCCGCCGGGCGCGGTCGGTGCAGCGGGGGGCATCGTTGGTGGCCCCACAACCGACAGTATGCTTCTGTCGCAGAATGTTTCGCTGATTGCAGGGTTTGAGGCATTCCTGAAACTCACGCCCGGCGCGCTGCGCGGGCAGACTGTGGGCTCCGATGCCACACCATTTGGCGCCTTGCCGACCGATACAACCGTATTCGACCCGAGCAACGGTGGAGACATCCTGCTCGGTGGTGGTGGCAGCGACTTCATTTTTGGCAAGGCCGGGAACGATCTGATCGATGGCGATCGTTGGCTAAACGTGCGGCTAGAGGTTCACGCCAATAAAGATGGGACGGGCCCGTTGGTGACGAACTTGGCATCGGTGGGGTCTGATGGCTCAATCGACAGCCTAAACGAGATCAAGGCGGACCTGCTTGCCGGTCGTATTAATCCAGGGCAGCTCGTGATTGTCCGCGAAATTATTTCCACTGGCGCGAGCGCAGCGGACAATGACATTGCGTTTTATGCGGGGTCGCGCGGTGACTACTCGATCGTCCGCAATGCCAATGGAACCGTAACGGTTACCGACAATGTCGTGACGCCAATATTGGTCACAGATCCGATCACAGGGATCACTGCGCCGGACGCCCTTCTCGGAAACGAAGGGACCGATACGCTGTCGAATATCGAAATCCTTCGTTTTACAAATAGGGATGCGAATGGTGTGGCGATCCCCAATTCGTTCACCGACGTCTTCATTGCGGCGCGTGCGGCAACTGGAATTCCGGTCATTGTGGACGCCAATGGTGGCACCCCTACCGAAGGGCAGGCGCTTACCGTCAATACGGCGGGGATCACTGATCTCAACGAAATCGCCAGCCCGTTCAGCTTCCAGTGGCAGGTTGCGCCAGTGGGCACTGCGGCCAACGGCGTCTGGACCAATATCGCCGGCGCAACCGGGGGAACCTTTACGCCAGCGGAAGCTCAAGTCGGTCGAATTCTGCGGGTTGTCGTGTCGTTCACGGACGGCATCGGTACGGCGGAGAGCGTCATCTCCGTGGCCACGAGCGGTGTGGGGGATCTATTCAATGGAGTCGGCGGCGCGGCTGACAATCCCACGCTGACGGCATTCGACGACGTCGCAAATGGCAACGGGGGCGCAGATACTCTCAACGGCCTTGCTGGCAACGACATCCTGAACGGTGGCGCTGGCGCCGACACGCTCACGGGCGGGATCGGAAATGACACCGTCAGTGGCGATGCTGGCGCTGATCTCATGATCGCAACTGTTGGCGATGGTGATGACGCCTACGACGGTGGGACGGGCATCGACACGTACGACATGTCAGCGACAACTGCTGGCGCAACCATCGCCATTGTGGCGGGCACTCTTACATCGAGCAGTGCGCAAACCGGCTCGGACACGCTCCTAAACGTTGACAATATTGTTGGCAGCCAGGGCGACGACTCCATAGCTTTGGCCGGGGGTGCGAATGATATCGATGGGCAGGGTGGAAACGATACCATCAATGCGGGTGGCGGCGCCGACACGATCAATGGAGGCGCCGGAGCCGACGTTCTGATCGGCGGCGGCGGTAGCGATACGATCAATACGGGTGCCGGCAATGACAACTTGCAAGACGTCATTCGTTTCACTGCGGTCGCGGACTATGACGACACGATCACAAACTTCGACGCCAATGGCGGCGCGGCTGTGAATGATCGCGTCGAGCTGAGTGGCGCGCTGAATACGCTGTTCGACGATGGCACCAATGATGACCTCATCGCGTTCTTCTCTGGAGACGGGGTCAACGCCGGCAACACGGCGGTTAATCTGAACGGCCAGATTGAAGCCCTATACCTGAGCGGCCTAAATGGCGAAGGAGTGGCGACTGGTGGCCTTGGGAACGCCGCCATTGTTGCTGCGGAGTTCAACAGCGAGTTCGCGTTGACGGCTACAAACGGGGAGAGCACTCTTTTGCTTGTCAACGATGTCAACGGGAATAGCGCTGCTTTGTGGCAATGGACGCAATCGGGTGGCGGCGAAATTTCAGCGAATGAGTTGACTTTGATCGCTATCTTGAATGCCAACTCCACCGTGAACACCGATGTGATCGGGTTTATATAGGGTGAAATTGGTATTGCGATTGGGTTTGCTGAATGCGTCCGTGGTGGTGGGACTGGTCCCCCCCACGGACGATGGTGGATAGCGACCTATCGCGCTTCGCGGTAGGGGAGAGTGAAGGATCGACGCGTTGGCGCTGCGTTGACCCATCCGTTCTCGTCCGCATAACTGGCTGCATCTCCGATGCATCGATGCCCCAGAGACGGAGGCGTGCACCGTGAATTTCGAGGGCGTCGCCGTCTATCACCGAGGCGATGCCTAAGATCAATGGCCGCGACGGACGCGGCTGAGCGGTGGCAGGCGACGCCAGACACGGCTGCCATCACTAAGATGACCGCGCTTCTGATCGATGTCACGGTCCCACCCCAAAGAAGTCCGTGACCGACGCTTCCTCACCGCTGCAGGCTGGGTGGGGGACGCTGCGGCGAGGTGTGCCTGTTACGCATGACCGCGACGCTTGGAACCGGCCTTGGGCCAACAAAAACGCGACCTCGGACGAACTTGCCCTTTGCCTTAACCTCCTGCCAATCTCGAAACACTGGCAGAGGTGGCCGCGACGGCGCGCAAAGAGTTTGACGCCGACATTGGTCGGCGGAGGCTCAAAGACGAATTCCAGGCGAACTCCTAACAGATACCCAGCTGGTCCCGGGTCGCGTTAGTCACAGGCTCGAACGACCGCCTGGAAATGCACGATAGAGCGTGGCCGGCGACACGCCGATGCGTTCTGCAATGGCTTCCATCGTGATACAGGGCGACGCCATCAACGCCGCCGCAGCCTCCTTGTCGTCATCGCTCATCGCGCGTGGGCGACCGCCGATCCGTCCGGGCGACCGGGTGTGGTCAAGGCCCGCTTTGGTGCGCTCTGCGAGCAGTACACGCTCGAGCTCGCCCAGCGCGCCGAAGATATGGAAGACGAGCTTCCCGTCTGGTGTCGAGGTTCTCGGTCAGGCTTCGAAACCCGACCTCACGACGGTCCAGTTCTTCCACCGTATCGATGAGCTGACGCACAGACCGCGCAAGGCGATCGAGCTTCCACACCACCAATATGTCTGAAGCGCGGACATAGGCGAGGGCGGCGGCAAGCTGAGGACGCTCACGCTGGGCGCCCGAGGCCGTCTCTTCGAACACTTGGTCGCACCCCGCTTGGCGCAGCGCCGCGATCTGAAGCCCTGTGCTTTGGTCCCTAGAAATGCTGACCCGTGCGTATCCGACTAACAGCGTGATCTCCTCTCTCAAAACACATCATAGTCGATAGTTTTGAGAGAATTAATTTCGCGATAGTCTTTTGAGAGACTTGTCGGTGCGTTCTGAGATGAGAGATCTCGACTGACGGCAATCCCTCTTTAGTTGTCGTTATCGAGAGCCGGACTTCTAGCTTTGAGCGTGGATGTCGTTGCAGCGAGTGGCCGGACATTGACCTTCGCGGAGACACGACATCCATTGTCGCTCAGGGACAGCTATCAGGTGGGCGATGGGTTATCGACGATCGTGGACAGGCGACGAGTAGCAAACGTTTGCTCTCAAGCTAGGTATCGGACTCATAAGCCCTGATCCATAGGCGGGCGGAAGCGAGCATCACGGCGGCGAGGAAGTTTCTAGCGAGCTTCTCGAAGCGGGTCGCGACACGCCGGAAATGCTTGAGTTTGTTGAAGTAGCGTTCGACGAGGTTTCGCTCTCGACACGAAGCTGGTCCCCGCTTACCTCGTGGGCAAGCGCACGTCGACGAACGCGGTGCGCTTCATGCATGACCTTTCGGAGCGCCTGTCCAACCGGGTGCAGCTTTCAACCGATGGCCTCAGCACCTACGTTGACGCAGTTGAGCGGGCGTTTGGGACCGAAGTGGACTACGGGCAAGTGGTCAAGGCCTACGAGGCAGAACCTATTAGCCCCGGTCGTTACTCGCCGCCGCGTGTCGTCTCTGCGGAGCGGTCGGTGACCATGGGCGCCCCGGCGCCCGAGCGTATCTCGACGAGCTTCATCGAACGGCAGAACCTGACGATGAGACTGTCGATCCGTCGTTTCACCCGCCTCACGAACGGGTTCAGCAAGAAGTTGGAGAACCTTGAGGCGGCGGTCGCGCTGCACTTCTGCCATTACAATTTCTGCCGCATCCACAAGACCCTCAAGGTAACCCCGGCCATGGCGGCGGGGGTGACGGATCGTCTATGGTCACTTGAAGAGGTCGTGGACCGCACGTCTTGGGACGGCAGCCCCGTCCAAGGTCCGGGCGGCAAGTGGTTCAAGCCGGGGGAGCGCACTTAGGACACCACCGAGACGCGGGGCGTCTCGACAACGAGTGGCGCAGGTGTCAGAGAAATTTCTCGGATCGCGGTTCTAGTCGTCGATCCATACGAACCGACCGCCGAGCGCGCCTTCGACGGTCTTGATCAAGCTGTCCGGCGTCAATGGCTTTCTGATGAAAGCTGCCGCACCGAGTGAGATCGCCTTCTGCTCCGCCTCCGCCCACGCACCCGACATGCCTACAATGGCTGGGAACGGGACGGGCAGCTGACTAACTTGCTCAATGACTTCGAGGCCGTTCATGCCCGGCAGGCGCATGTCCAAGATCACGAGGTGCGGAGGGTCTGTCTTGATGCTCTCAAGTCCCAGTTCGCCGGTCGCTGCGACCCCAACCTGAAAGCCAACGGCCGAGAGGACGGTATCGATGAACTCTTGGATTAACGGATCATCATCGACCACGAGCGCTCGACGCGCGACGGGCGTTTTCGCCATGAATGGGTACTTTCGGATATTTGACCGGCGCCAACAATCGCGCCGGTCGAATCTCCGCATCTTCGCAGAGAGTACTCGCAGGATGCTCGCAAATGCTTTGCGAGTGGCCTCGCTAAGTGGTCTGCGCAACCGCCTGGTTGAGCCGATAGCCTACGCCGCGCACGGTCGAGATCAGGTCGGTCACGCCAGCTTGCGTGAGTTTTTTTCGCAATCGGCTAACCGCATGCTCCACCGCAGCGGGCGTGATGTCGTCTCCCATGTTCATCTGGTCGAGAAGTGCTTCTCGTGTGAAGGCGCGTTGCGGAGAACGCAGGAAAACGGAGAGCAGCACCACATCCTGAGCCGTCAGTTCCACTTCGTCTTCGTTGACGAACACGCGTCGGGCAGTGAGGTCCAGCCGTAGGGGGCCGATGCGAAGTATCTCCGGCGCCAAGCGGAGTGGGCGCCGGATGAGCGCGCGCACACGGGCAAGCAGCTCGGCGATTGCGACGGGCTTGGCCATATAGTCATCGGCGCCGGCATCGAGGCCACGCACCCTTTCGTTGATTTCGCCGAGAGTGGTGAGGAACAGGGCGGGTGTGTGATCACCGCCTGCGCGCAGGGTTCGAAGAACGCTTACGCCATCCAGCGTCGGCAGATTGCGATCCAGAATGTACAGATCGAAGGCGCGCGACCTGGCAAGATCCAGCGCCCCCTGTCCGTCAGCGGCGCCGATCACGAACAGTCCTTCCTGCTGCAAGCCATTTGAAATGAACTCTCGCAGAAGGTCGTCATCTTCCGCGATCAGCACCACGCCGCTCACGTCGTCCTCCGGGGTGAAAAGGTAATCATTCTGGGAGAGTGCTGCGAACTTTCGCAAGTAGACAGGTCGCGCGTCGTGAGAGAGATCGACGGACCGGACATCAGCCCAAGCCTCCCGGCCTCGTCGCGCTTGTTGCGATCAGAACAAGAAGAAACGTGCAACGCGCCCTCCTAGCTTTGGCTCGGCCGCTTCCGGCGCCGGACGGTCGAGCCAATTTGCTGATTGCCGCTCACCGACACGGCTGGTCCGCGCACCAGCGACGCTGGATGAACCGCCATGAAGATATGCATGATCGACGACGATGATCTCCTTCGCGACGCGATCGTGACGGGTCTGCGGGCAAAGGGATTTGATGTCGTCGGCGCATGCAACGGCGTTGAGGGTTTGGCGTTGATCGCTGCTGTGGATGCGCGGATCGCCATTGTCGATATCTTCATGCCGGAGATGGACGGTCTTGAAGTCATTGCGGACATTCATACCACCATGCCCCACGTCCGCACGATCGTCATCTCCGGCGGCGGACGGCTTGACGGCGGCTTCTATCTGCATGCCGCACGCGATCTTGGCGCCTACGCCGTCCTTGCGAAGCCCATAGATATCGACCGGCTGGGCGAAATGCTGCGCCACACTGTGAACTACGCCGCCTGAAGGAGGGCGTCGAGCGCCGTCAGGAATGGCGCAAAGTCCTCAGAAGTAGGAGTGCCGCCCCCGGCGAACGCCTCGTCAAGCGACGCTGCGAGCGCGCCCAGGTCTGTATACCCAAAGGTGCCTGCCGTGCCGGCGAACCGATGGATCAGCGCGCTCACCTCTTCAGCCTCGCTACCGCCAGCGGCGGCCAGAAGCGCCGCCAGTTGAATTCTGTCCTGCCGAGACCTGGCGACGAAGCGCTCGCGCAAATCGTTCATGACATCGCTCGGGCCGATATTTGCGGGCGAACTCGCTGTCGCAGATGTCCACTTCTGGATCATGGCTTCCAGTCGGTCGGGCGCGATGGGCTTGGCGAGGTGGTCATTCATGCCAACCTTGCGACATGCCGCGATCTGGGCCGGAAGGGCCTGCGCCGTCATGGCGACGATCGGAACGGATTGCAGGCCCGGTGTCGCGCGGATGGCTTGTGTCGCCGCGAGCCCGTCCATGTGAGGCATCTGTACATCCATGAAAATCAGATCGTACGGGTGCGTGCGCGCGAGCGCCACGGCTTCCTCCCCATCACCCGCCACATCGATGCGGTGGCCCGAGTCTGCGAGATACGCCAAGGCCAATTCCCGGTTGAGATCAACATCGTCGACGATGAGAATGTGCTTGGCGCCTTCGCCGGCCGACGTCGCACGATGCCCGTCTTCTGTCTCAAGCGCGCTGGTGGCTTCCGCCACTGGCAAAACGATCCGGAACCAGAATGTCGCGCCATCTCCCTCCTGAGACTCAACGCCGATCTCGCCATCCATCAGATCAACAAGGTGTTTTGAAATCGCGAGTCCGAGGCCGGTGCCGCCGAACCGTCTGTTGATGGAGCTGTCGATCTGGGAAAATCGTGCAAACAGGGCGTCACGGCGATCGGCGGGTATGCCGATGCCAGTGTCCCTGACCTCAAAGCGCAAGGATTGTCCGTAAAATGACTCACCATCTGCCGATACGTGCACGTGGACACTGCCGTCACCGGTGAACTTGATGGCGTTGCCGACAAGATTGACAAGCACCTGATTGAGTCTCGCTGCGTCGCCGGCGTGGGCGGAGGCCACCGTGTCGTCGACATCGAACGTTAGTTGCAGATTTTTCGCGTCCGCCTGCACGCGCAAGCCCTCGACGCAACGCCGGACGCTCCTGGCAACTGAGAATGGCAAGGCTTCCAGGCGAATGCCTGCACCTTCAAGACTCGAAAAGTCCAGGATGTCATTGACAATGGTGAGCAAGCCCTCGCTCGACGAAGCGATGAGGTTCACGTGGCGACTATCGGTTGCTGTCAGTGCCGTACTTTTCGCCAGTAGGCGCGAGAAGCCGATGATGCTGTTCAGCGGGGTGCGCAACTCATGGCTCATGTTCGCCAGAAAGTCCGCTTTCGCGTTGCCCGCGATCTCGGCGGCGATACGTGCCTCGGAGAGTTCCTGTTCCAATTCGGTGCGACGCGTGACGTCGCGGACTGAATCCTGAATCTCGATGGGGTTTCCGTCTCCGTCGAACAAGATGCGGGGAATCCCCTCCAGCCAGATACAGACGCCGTCTTTACGATACGCGCGAAACCGGTAAGGGGTGGGCGGGGCTTCCGGACCTTGTGCGATCAGTTGGTGGAAAAATTTTCCTATACCGTGTAACTCGTCCGGATGCGTGTGCTGGAGGGTGGTCTGTCCCAAGAGTTCACCAGGCTCGTATCCCAGCACCACGCGGCAACTCGGACTGACGAAGCGGATCGTGCCGTCCATGTCCATCCGCGCGATCATATCGAGCGAGATATCCGACATTGTACGATAGCGCGCTTCGCTCTCGCGCGCGGCGGCGGCGGCGGCATCGGACTGATTGCGTGCCTCGATCAATGCATCTTCCAGCTCCCGCCGGACGGTAACATCGCGGAAGGTGGAAACGACTTCGACGGGTTCGCCGGCGGCGTTGCGGATGATGTTCGGACTGCCTTCGAGCCAAATGACAGAGCCATCGGGTCTCGGCACGCGAACCTCCCGGCGAATGGAGCGATCTGGCTCAGGGCCTGCGAAGAGCGCCTCAGTGGTCTGCATAGAAAAGGCGCGGTCTTCAGCTGCGGCGAAGTCGGAGGTCTTGCGACCGACGACGTCTTCAGGTGCGTATCCGAGGGTCCGGCATGCGGGCGAAGCATAGGAGATCACTCCGCCTCTTCCGAACCGCAAAACGATGTCGGTCGAGTAGTCCGCGAGCGTGCGATAGTGCGCCTCGCTCTCCAGCGCTCTTTCGCGTGCGTCGCGCAGATCCGCTTGCAAGCGACTTGACTGTGCGATGGATGCGGCGACCGGTAGTGTCGCCAGCGACATGATGGCGAGGAACGCCTGAAGTACGATTGCGCGCTCGATGTCGGAACCATGGACGAGCTGTGTCGGCCCATGGCCCATCACCGTGAACGCGATCGATACGATGCATGTCAGAAGAATTCCGCTCGCCGCGCCGCCGATGCCGAGCCGGAACGTGGCGAGCGTCAGCGCCGGTGGAATGAGAAAAAGGAGCGGATATTTTGTCTGCCAGAACACCACGATGAGCGCGGCCAGGAGAACCATGGCGCTGAAGCCGATCTCGAACACCTTCGCCCTGATCTTCGGCCATGAGCGGGGCATTGCGCCGAGAACGAGGAAGGCCGGGGCGAACACGAGCATGCCCAGCGCGTCGGCGGCGAACCACATGCCGAAGGTGCCCAGGAAGGGCTGACTGGACGCTAGAGCGGTCGCCGCGATCGTGGCCGACACCGCAGGAGCGAAGCCGCCGGCCACGGCGACGAAACGCAACAGGTCTGATGTGCGCGTGATGTCGAAATGATGGTCCGGACGCCTGAGCAAAATGGCGCACGTCAGAACTTCGACGACATTGGCGCCGGTCAGGAACGGCCCCACCAGCATCGAGTCGCCAAGCGCGGCGTTCACGCCGAGATTGCCGACGGCCGCCGTGGCGAGGATGGCGGCCCATCGCGAGGCGGGCTGCTGCATCAGGATCGCCAGCAGAACGGCGTTGAGCGGCCAGATGGAGGCGACGCGACCAGCCTGCCGCGTGAATTCATGGCTGAGGAAGACAAGTACGACCGACACGGCGAAGACCGCCAGCAGCTGGATGGCGGCGTGCAGAGGGCGCAAATCGCCGGGCGACGTCGGAGACACCGCGGCGCGAATGTTGGGCGCTCGTTTGTTCATGAGATGTCCGTGAGTCCGACCGGTTCTGCAGCGCTCAGTGATGCGCCGACTCCCGGTTTCAGTCGATCCATTCCCTGTTGTCGATGCGAGCGACGAGTGCTGGCGTTGGTGGCGCGATCGGCGCAGGCGGCCGGGCGCTCATGAGCGCATACGCGCGAGAGAGAAGCGTCGGGATCGCGAACGGTTTGACCACGTACGAAGACGCACCCAACGCACGGGCGCGAGCCACGTCCTTTTCGCCGCGCAGCCCTGTCAGCATCAGCACCGGGATGCGGCGCAACATGGGATCGGTGCGCAGGGCTGCAAGAACGCCGAAGCCGTCCATGACCGGCATGTTGGCGTCAAGGATGAGAAGATCGGCCGCTCGCATGTGTAGCGAGGCAAGCGCCCGCGCGCCGTCCTGGACCGTTGTCGTTTCGTGACCGTCGGCACGGAGTGCGATCGCGATGAGATCGCAGATGAGCCGGTCGTCGTCGGCGATAAGAATGCGTCGTGGAGGCATGACCAGTTCCCGGAGGCGACTATGTCGACGATTATGCCCCGCGGCGGTCTAAGGAGACCTTAATCTGAGGACGTTTAGGCGACAGATTCGGCAAGATCATTGCGACATTGCCCATGATTGACGCCAATTGCGCGGTTTGCGAGCATTCTGCGAGAAAACTTATTCCGTTCTGAAACGAAGTTTTGAGGAGACGTCTTTACCACTGCGCTCCCGTTATCAAGCAAGGGTGCGCCCATGTCGTCCGTTGGAAGTGTTCAGTCGAAACGTGTGCTCATCGCCGATGACGATCCGCTGCTGGTCATGCTGCTCGAGCACCACCTGTCTGCGGCGGGCTATCGTGTGACGTCGGTAGGCGACGGCGCGGCGGCGCTCGAATGCATTCGCATCAATTCGCCAGAATTTCTCATTCTGGATTCGATGATGCCGGTGATGGGCGGCGCCGAAGTGCTGCGCCGCCTGCGGGCGGAGGGGCGGTCGACCCAGATGAAGATCATCATGCTCACCACGCTGAGTATGGAAAGACACGTCGTGTCCGTCTTGAACCTCGGCGCATCTGATTTCCTCTCGAAGCCGTTCAGCCCGGATGAGCTCGTCGCCCGCCTCGACAGGCTGTCGCTTGCGCACGCCGCATGAGCGCGACCTTCTTCGCCTTGGTGACTGCAAGCGCTCTGGCGTCGGCGCCCGCGCCCGAGGCTCGGGTGCTGCGCGCGGATGTCAGTGTCAGCCATAGCGACCTGTCCGACGAACTGCCGGACTGGCGAGAGGAATCGCTCGCGCTATCGCGCCGGTTCGGGGCTGGATGGGCTGGCGCGCTTCGTGTGGAGCACCTGGAGCGCTTTGAACGCGAAGATGTATATGCCGAAGCACGCGTCGATCGATCGATGGGGAACGGCTCGTTCTATGTCGCCGTCGGTGGCGCGCCGGACGCAGATTTTCGTCCCGAGGTAGCGCTGAAGGCTGGCACTGCGATCCCCTTCGCTCAGGGAACACGGCTGCTCGTCGACCTCGACGCCTCACGGTTCGCCATGGGTGATGTTTACGCGGGCAAACTTGGCGTCGCCCATCAGTGGGGTGAGCGCGGTCCGACGCTATCGTTGCAGACAGTGGTTGTCTCAGAAGCAGACGAGGCGATTTTGCTCGGGGTCGTGGCGCAGGGCCGTGCGTCGCTGTCACGTCGCTTGGTCGCGCAGATCGGATACGCCGATGCGCCGGAAACGTCGGAGGGCGCCGCCGTACGTGTGCGCGGCCTGAACGCCGGCCTTGTGCTGGATGTGTCCGACCAATGGCTCATGCGTCTCGACGGCGCGCGCGAGGATCGCGGCGCCTACACGCGCACGGAAATCGCGGTCGGGACCGCGTGGCGGTTCTAGGGTCATGTCCTTGCTGCTCTTGCTTGCCGGCCTTGCAGCCGCTCTCGCCCTCGCGTCGTTGGCGGGGATGGCGCTGTTGATCGTTGGGCGCGTGCTGCGTGTGCGACATGAGGCGGAGCTGGCGCAGTGCAGGCGCGGCATCCTTGAACTCCTTACCCGGACGACTGTCGATAATGTTCTCGTGCGCCGATATGTGGACCGTGCAGCGCGGCACGGTGCTTTGGCGCCCATCGTTCTCGAAGTGCTTGGCATCATTCGCGGCAGTGCGCGCGCGACTTTCGTGATGCACTTGGCGAGCGTCGGTGCCGCGCGACAGCTGAGGCGACGTCTGCGACGGGGGAGGAGCGCCGATCGCGTGCGCGCAGCGGAAGCGCTTGCGGCGTTCGATCCTCGGGAGGCTGCGGCCGCGCTTCGACGCGCATCGCACGACAGGGATAGCCGCGTGCAGGTTGCAGCCTTGCGTGCCATGATCGACACCGGTGTGGCCGCGCCGTTCGATGAGATCATCCGCCTTGCGCTCGCCGCCAGGGCTGCCGACCAAGGCCGTGCGCTTTCTCTCGTCGAGCACATGTCAGCAACTTCTTGCCGCGAGACGTCGCAACTCGTTCTGCGTGTGGACCTTCGGTCGTCGATACGGGTCGCGCTTATCGCCGGGCTCGGTGAGGCCCGCGACATGGCGACCACATCGGCGCTTGTTGTCGTCGCGCGCGACCATGATCCGTATGTGCGTGCCGCCGCCATTAGCGCGCTCGGCTCGATAGGCTCGCCACAGGGCTTTGAGACCATTGTGCGTGCGTTGCGAGATCCGTCCTGGCCCGTGCGCTTGCGTGCGGTGCTTGCGGTCGGCGACCTGCGGCTCGCGTCCGCGCGATCGGCGCTGGGTGAACTCCTGCACGACGGCAGCTGGTGGGTGCGCCTTCGCGCAACTGAAGCTCTGGACGCCCTGGGGCCTCCGCAAAACGCTCGGGATGTCGCATGATGGAAGTCGACACGCTTGCCAGCGTGGCGGTGCATGGCATCGCCATCGTCGTCATCACCATAGGTCTTGCACAGAGCATTCTGCACCTGATCCAGCTCGTGCTGGCGGCGCTGGCATTGCGCGAAAACCCTCCGGAGCCGCAGTCAGATATCGTCTGGCGGCGTAGCGCGAGCGATCTGCCGCCCGTCAGCATCCTCGCGCCCGCATACAACGAAGAGGCCACCATCGTCGAAAGCGTTCGCTCGCTCCTGTCGCTGCGCTATCCGCACTTCGAGGTTCTGGTGATCAACGACGGGTCGAAGGACCAGACGCTGCGCGCGCTGCGCGAGGCATTCGAGCTTGAAGCGGTCGAGCGCGATCACGAAGAGGTGCTCGACCATGCCCCGGTCGTCGGTCTGTACGGGTCGCCAATGCACCCCAATCTCTTCGTCATCGACAAGCAGAACGGCGGCAAGGCGGATGCCTTAAATGCCGGGATCAATCAGGCGCGCAGTCCGATCTTCTGCTCGATGGACGCGGATTCCATCCTGGAACCTGATGCGCTGCTGCGCGTGATCCAACCCTTTCTCGACGATCCTGACAACGTCGTCGCCTCGGGCGGCACGGTGCGGATCGCCAACGGCTGCCGCATTCAGGGTGGACGGATCGTCGAGGTTGGCCTGCCGCGCAATCCGCTCGCGCTTTTCCAGACCGTCGAATACCTGCGCGCCTTCCTGATGGCGCGGCTTGCATGGAGCAGGGTCGGCGTCCTGACCATCATTTCCGGTGCGTTCGGTCTGTTCAGGCGTAGCGCCGTTGTCGAGGCTGGGGGGTATGCGCGTGACACGGTCGGCGAGGACATGGAGCTGGTGGTGCGGCTGCATCGCCACTACCGTGATCGGCGCCAGAGCTACCGGATCGCCTACGTCCCGGAGCCGGTGTGCTGGACCGAGGCGCCTCAGACACTTTCGACCCTGAGCCGGCAGCGGTCGCGCTGGCAGCGCGGCGCGCTTGAGACTTTCGCGACGCACAGGGCCATGCTCTTCAATCCGCGCTACGGTCGCGTGGGGAGCGTGGGATTTGGCTCCATCCTGCTCATTGATGTCGTCGGGCCGATCGCCGAACTCACCGGCTATCTCATCGTGCCGGTGTTCTGGATGCTAGGTGTCCTTTCTCTGGAATTCTTCTTCGCATTTATTGCCGTGACGTTTGCGTTTGGCGTCGCTGTCAGCGTCGGTTCTCTCGCGCTGGAGGAGATCGAGCTGCGCCGCGTTCCGCGAGCTCGAGATCTGGTTTTATTGACGCTCACTGCCGTCGCCGAAAACCTGGGCTATCGTCAGTTGAACGCTATTTGGCGGGTTTGGGGTACTTGGCAGTGGATGCGAGGGACGACCGCTTGGGGGGAGATGGGCCGAACAGGCTTCAAGGCTTGAGGCACGATCCGCGCCGTTCAAAAATGGCCGCGTTGTATCGGCGAACGACATGCTCGCCTGTCGAATCGTCAATCGGCTATATTCTCGATGGATCGGCTCCAGCGTGAACTATCCCGCTGCTTACCATATGCTTACCATATGCTTGCCAGCGCCGCGTCCTGCGAGTCGCTCGCAAATAAAATCGCTCCAAATTGCTTGGGACGCATGGTGGGCGCGACAGGGATCGAACCTGTGACCCCTACGATGTCAACGTAGTGCTCTCCCGCTGAGCTACGCGCCCGTTGCGTGGTGAGGGCCAGGGCCCAGCCGCGCGATTCTCTCGTCCATAGGGAGGGCCGATATAGACGGGAAGATTGGGGGTCGCAAGCGGCCGGCCCGCTAGCTCCTGGCGCCGGCGTACTCCAGGCGGGTCACGTCGTAGCCCAGCGTGCGGACGCGGGCGACGGCAGCGTCGCGCAGGCTCTGCGGCGGGTTGGGCTGGCGCGCCATGACCCAGACAAAGCGCCCGGCAGGATCGCCTACCAGCGCCCAGCCGGCCGGCGCATCGTGATCGACGATCCAGTAGTCCTGTGACCAGAAGCCCAGAAACGTCAGCCGCACCTTGGCGTTGACGCCGGGATCGAGGATGCGGCCGCTGGAGCGATAGAGCCGGCCGTTGCGTCCGTTGACGGGCGAGCACTGCTGCACCGCGCGCACCTTCAGGCCGTCGAGTGTGTAGTCAACGAAAGGCGCTGCGCAATTGCGCTGGAAGCGGTTGGGAATGCGCGCGATCTCGTACCAGCGCCCGGTGTAGTTCGTGGCGTCAACCCGGTGCGTCGGTTGCGGCGCAGCAGCACGGACCGGCGCGCTTGCGAGAACTGTGATCGCGAATGCAACGAAGGCGACGGCGAGAAATTCTCGTCCGTCGCCTCGCCGCAAGGCTGGGGTGGTCATGTTGTGCGCCTCGGGGAGTGGGTGCGTCATAGCACCTCTACGCCGTCCGCAACGCCGCTGGATCAACCAGCGCGATCAATCAGCTGCGATTGACCGCGTCCCGGATGGTCTTGGCGCGGTCGAAGTGCGACCGCAAGGTGGGGAGCAGATCGGCTGCGGTCTGCTTCAGCGCAGGGTCTGCGCCTTCGCGGGCGTAGGTCTCAAACTTGGAGATTGCCGATTCGTGCGCGTCGATCACGGTGTCGAGATACTTGTCGTCGAAACCGGCGGCATCGGCACCGACGATGTTGTCGAGCAGCACCTGATTGCCGCTGTCGAGGGCGGTGGGCAACGTGACGCCGGCCGTGGTCGCCCAGGTCTTCACCTTGGCCTGTGCGGCCGTGTGATCGCGTATGATCATCGTAGCGTACGCCTTGACGTCGGCGTTGGTGGACTTCGCTTTCGCTACCTTGCTGGTTTCGATCTCAAGCGTATTGCCCATCGTGACGGCATTGGCGAACTCTTGGGTCATCGTGGCAGGATCGACCACCGCCGGCGCCGGCGCGACCGCCTCGGTGGTCGCGGGTGCGGGATCGGTGGTGGCGGTGTCGCTGCTGGGAGAGCAGGCAACGAGGCCGGCCAGTGCGGCGGCCGCCGCGCCGAATGCGAGCTGCTTGTTCATGTTCGTCCTCTCGGACCGCGAGATGCGGTTGTCGGACGAACGTCAGGCGCGGGCGTCGGTTCCCCTTACGGTACAGTAATGCCTGTCAGGCGGGGCGCGGGCTCGCAGCCCCGTTCGACACCTGCGTTGGGGCGGCGCCAGCGCGCGACGCCGCAGTCACTATTGCGTCACGCTGGGCGGTGGCGCCGACGAGGCCCAGTTCCTGCGCGGTGATCACCACCAGCTGACCCGATCCCGCCAGCGCTTCGGCGATATTCTGGCGCGTCTGCATCTCGAGAATGGCGAGCATCGCCTGCGTGGATGCCGGCTCACGGCCCTTGAACACGTCGGCGAGCATGTCGAGTTGCTGCGGGCGCAGCGCCAGGACGCCTTGCGTGCGCGCCATCGCGCGGGCGGCCTGTTGCGCGGCGACGGCGCCGGGCTCGCCCGACGCCGATGGCGCCACCGCCATGCCGGCGCTCAGTGCAGCGAAGTGATCGTCGGCGGCCATGTAGGTGAAACTTGCGGTGTGGAAGTTGACGCCGAGCGCCATGCCGGGCTCGCCCGCTTCATCGCCGTCGCGCTCGGCCTTGCGCAGATGCGCGATCACCGCCGCCTCGACCTCGTGCAGCGCGCCGCGCAGCACTTCATCGGGCCGCGTGCCGATCTCGGCGCGGAACGCGCTCTGGATGCGGGTCTCCAGCGCGAGGCTGAAGTCCTCAAGCTGATAGACGTAACGCAGCAGGTCGCGGTTGAGGCTGAACTGCACGCGCGCCTCCACGATCATGCGGTGCGCGTCGGAGGTGGTGGCGGAGAACGGCAGCGGCACGCAGTATTGCGGACGCAGGTTGATGGAGCCGGTGCGCGGGTCGAGCAGCTTGCTGGCGCGGCGCTGGCCGGTGGCGGGATCGAGCGCGACGAACTCGATGTGCGGGGCGTCGGTCCCCTTGACGACGCTTTCTTCCCAGTCCCACAGCACGCCGCGCCCGTGGAGCGCGCGTTTGAACCCGCGATCGTCGTGGGTCATGAAGGTGCGGTCGGTGCGGGCCTGATAGAAGCGCCGCGCCGCATAGATGCCGAGCGCGAGCAGCAGCAGCGATACAACACCGGTCACGAGCCAGATCAGGGCGGTCGTCATGGCTTCCCCTCGCATCCCGAAGGCTGACCCCCGTCAGCGCAGGCGGCGATCATAGTCCCGCCGCGACCGTCGTGACACGGGAAAAGTGGTAGCGCGTGCGACTACGGGCCCAGGCCGCCATCAGGCCCGCAACTCCAGCCGCTCCAGCCCCCGGAAAAACGGCAGCGAGCGCCATTCCGGCGTCGCGTCCGGGTCGGCGAACCGCAGATCAGGGAAGCGCTCGAACAGTCGCAGCAGCGCCACCTGCGCCTCCAGCCGCGCGAGCGGCGCGCCGATGCAGATGTGGGCGCCGCCGCCGAACGCCACGTGCGGTACATGCTTGCGGGTGATGTCGAAGCGGTGGGGATCTTCGAACGCGGCAGGATCGCGGTTGGCGCCGCGCAACGACACCATCACCGCCTGGTGCGCCTTCACCGGACAGCCGCCCACGGCCATGTCGCGCGAGGCGATACGCCCGGTGATGTCCACCGGCGGCTCGAACCGCAACACCTCCTCCACCGCCGCGTTGATGAGGCTCGGGTCGGCACGCAGTTTCGCAAGCTCGCCGGGATTGAGCAGGAAGAGACGCACCGCGTTGCCGATGAGATCGGTGGTGGTGAGATTGCCGCCGACGAGCAGCGCGGTCAGGTTGATGCGCAATTCCACGTCGGAGAGATCGGCGCCCTCGGCCTGCAGGCGCGTCATGTCGGAGAGAAGATCGTCCTGCGGGGCCCTGCGCCGCTCAGCGAGCGTTGCGGTGAAGTAAGCGTCGAGTTCGGCGCTCGCCTTTTCCATCCGCGCGGTGGCGTCCGGCGTGCGCATCGGGTTGAGCGACTGGATCACGTCCTCAGACCACGTGCGGAATTCTCCGAGCCGCGCGTGATCGACGCCGAGGATGGCAGCGATGACGTCGATCGGGATCGGCACGCAGAATGTGTCCATCAGATCGAAGGTGTCGCGTCCATCGAGACGATCGAGCGCTTCCTTGACGATCCGCTCTACTTCCGGCCGGAACTTTGCGACGCGCGCATAGAGCGCCTGCATCAACGGCCCGCGCACCCGTCCGTGATCGGGATCGTCGAGAAACAGGATGCTGGTGTTGTGCGAGACCGGGACGTCGGGGTCGTCACCGCGCAGGAGCTGCTTCTGCATCACGGCGGCCTCTTCCGCGTGGGAGGGGTGGCGCCACAGCGTGCGGTCCGACACCAGCGCGCGCACATCGGCGTGGCGGGTCAGCAAGAAGGTTCCCGCCATGTCGTCGCGATGCACGGGGCTGCGCGCGCGAAGATCATCGAGCATCACGTGGGGATCGTCGCGGAACGCCGGGTTGAGCGGCGTCAGTTGCAGAATGCCCGGCAGCGGTTCCTCGGCCATGGTTGTCTCCCGTGGGTCCATTGGGTCCGTAGCACCATCGCGGCCGGCGCGCGCGTGCTTATGCAAACACCGCGATGGTCTGGCGGCCCGCAAGGATCGCTGCGCCATCTTCAGCCCAGATGGTCATCGCCTGCGCGGAATAGCCTTCGGCGATGGTCTCAGCGGTAGAGCGCATCAGCTTCCAGCCGGGCGTGGCGAGCGCGCTCGGATCGAGCACGTCGATCATCCACGTCATGGTGCTGATGATCGCCGATGCGGTGAGCGCGGTGATCGCTGCGGGTGGCGGCACGTCGGCAAGCGCGAGCAGGGAGACCGCGTTGTCGGGCGCCAGCGGCTTGCG
>JANNVF010000551.1:0-10607 GCA_031414315.1 Hyphomonadaceae bacterium
GGCGCGCCGGCGCGGCTTTGCGCTGGCGTCGTACATCTCCGCGCTCACGCCGCCGGTGGCGATGCTTGTGTCGACGCTGTTTGAGGACAAGCGCTGGACGCTCTTCGCACTCGCCGGTCTCGCTGTGATCGTGGCGGGACAGTGGCTTTTGTTGCGCGGTTCGCGGGCGAACCCCTAGGCGGTTTTTGTTGCGCGCCTCGCGGCTGAAAGCTCAGGCGAAAAAGCCATATTCCAATTGACGTTTTGAACCGTCGCGCGTATGCACGCGCCTCGTTTCCGTTCTGAAAGACAAGGCCTTCGATGCAACGTTGCGTGTCCAACCCGATCCCGAGGCCGTTCTGCGGCAGTGGATGGACACGCGCGGGCCAACGTCCGGAGCGTTGCACCATCCGCTGACCGTGTGACGGCATAACCGTCGCCAACGCGTGCGCGCGCTTTCATGCGTGTGCGCGCCAGTCAGTGGAAGTGTGTCATGCTGCAGTTCTTGCGGCCGGCGCCCAAGGTGGCGCTTGCCGATCCGCGCCTCGCGGAGCCGACGCCCACGCTGCGTCTGCTGGCCGGCGAGCATGCCGAGCGGGTGGCGCGCGTGTGGCCCGCGCCGCACGGCGCATACCTGGAGATGCCGGCGCAACGACGTCACCTGACCCACGTGGTGCTCGCCACTACGGTGGCGCCGCGCGATGCGCTGGCGTCAGCGCTGGTGGGCGCGCGCGCGGATGCGGTCGCGCGGGATTTTCTGGGCGGTGCGCCGGTGGGCTTCGTGAAGGCGCTCGGGCGCCTCGGCGAAGTGGCCTGGGCAAGCGGGGATTATCTGCTGCTGCTGTCGCTGTTCGAGGACGCCGAAACCGCAGCGGTGCTCCGGCAGGCTGCGACACTTTCGGCGGCGACCGTCGCGGCGCTGGCGGGTTTGTCGGCGCCGCTGCGTGTGACGGCGATCGCGCGGCACGTGTCGGGCGTGGCGGACGCTGCGCTGCTCGATGAAGCGTGGCGGGCGATTGCGCGGGTGCGTGGTGAGGACGCGGCGGGCGCGGCGGTGTCGCGCTGGATACGTGCAGCCGACGCCAAGCGTCTGTTCGAGATGGCGGCGGGCGACATGGCGCCGGTGCGTTTCGACCTCGCGCCGTTTCCGGTGCACGACGACATGCGCCGTCTCGGCGGCGTCACCGCACTCCACGACGCCGGCCGGCGTTTTCGCAACTGCCTCGCGGTCTATCGCGACAACGCAGCCGACGGGTCGATGGCGCTCTACGAGTGGGCAGGTCCGCCACCGGCGGCGTTCGCGCTGCGCCGCGACGGGTTCTTCGGCTGGCGGCTGGAGGAGGCGCGTGGCGTCGCCAACGCAGCACTCGATGCAGATGCACGCGTGCGTCTGACGGCGGTGCTGGAAGGGCTCGGCGTGCGGGTCGGGATGTCGGGCCGGACGGTTGCGGAGCGTCTCAAGCGTGCCGCTGGCGTCGATCACGGCTGGATCGACGATCAGGAGACGGCGACCTCGGCGTTCGACCTCTGAGTATCAGCGTAGCAGGCAACCGACCCGGCGCGAGCACGCGTCGGTGAGCGGAGAGCCCGCTTCTGCCTCCGGGGCGGGGCCGACCGAAGTCATCGCCATGGCTTCCGGCGCAAGGGCTGGCGGCGTCGGCGCACGTTGCGTCCACGTCGCCAGTCCGCCGGCCGCAGCAAGCGTTATGGCGGCGGCGAGCAAGGCACGGGGGCGAACCAGAAGCATGCGCCCAGTTCGCGCCCGCGCGCGCGAGAGGTCAACCGGAAAGTCGACGAAGCGCCAGTTTCGCAAGACAGGCGACCTGCGCTGGCGCGGCCGCAGTCGCGCGGGTAGGGAAAGGCATGGCCGATCCCGTTCCTCCCGCCCTGACCCAGCTTGGCGCGCACGTGGCGGCGCCCGCCAGCCCCGAGGCGGCGGTGTTGGAGCGCGTGCCAAACCCGCACCCGGATGCGCTTTACCTCGCCCGGTTCGCGGCGCCGGAGTTCACCTCGCTGTGCCCGGTGACCGGTCAGCCGGACTTCGGCCACCTCGTCATCGATTACGCGCCGGGCGACTGGATCGTGGAGTCCAAGAGCCTCAAGCTCTTCCTGCAGAGCTTCCGCAACCACGGCGCGTTCCACGAGGCGTGCACGGTGTACGTGGCCAAGCGGCTGGTCGATCTGCTGGCGCCCCGCTGGCTGCGCATCGGCGGCTACTGGTATCCGCGCGGCGGCATCCCGATCGACGTGTTCTGGCAGACCGGCGCGATCCCGGAGGGGCTGTGGGTTCCGGACCAGGGCGTGCCAAGCTATCGCGGGCGCGGCTGAGCCCGGAACCGCAAGGTCGCGCCGGACTTGTCTTCAGATGACGGACACGCCCGACGACACCATCGCCATCGCCCGCGCCTGCTACGACGCTTACGTGACAAAGGATCGCGCCGCGATCGAAGCGCTGATCGCTGACGATTTCCAGTTCACCAGCCCGCTCGACAACAAGCTGGATCGCGCCATGTATTTCGCGCGCTGCTGGCCGAACAGCGAAACGATCGATGGCTTCGACTTCATCCATCTGGTGCAGGACGGCGCGCGCGTCTTCGTCACTTACGAGGGTCACGGGAAGCATCACCGCTTCCGCAACACCGAGGTACTGACGGTGAAGAACGGCGCCATCACCGATGTGGAGGTGTATTTTGGCTGGTCGCTCCCGCATCCGGCGCGTGTCGGCGGCTTCGTCAACAATGCCGCCGCGAAGACGCAGCACCCGTAACTAGCAGCACCCGTAACTAGAAGCGCGTGGTCAGCCTGCTCATCTCCGGGCGCGCGCGCTCCGGCTGCGCTTCCACCTGCGTGCCCAGGTGCACGAACGCGGCGATCCGCTCGCTCGCTTCCAGGCTCAGCGCCGCGCGGGCGTCGGCGTCGTAGCAGGGCCAGCCCGTCAGCCAGACGCCGCCGAAGCCCATCGCGTGCGCCGCAATCAGCAGGGTCTGCGCGACCGCGCCGACCGACAGGATCTGCTCCCACTCGGGGATTTTCGCGGTGGTCGTCGCGGTGGACACGATGGCCACCGCCAGCGGCGCACGGGTGAACGTCGCGCGCGCCGCCGCCAGCGTTTCGTCGCTCGCGTCGCCACGCTTTTCCAGGACATGCGCCAGCGCCGCGCCGGCCCGCGCCGCACCGTCGCCTTCCATCACGATGAACCGCCATGGTGAGAGCTTGCCGTGATCGGGCACGCGGGCGGCCAGCCGCAGCAACGCTTCAAGCTGCGCGGGCGTGGGCGCCGGGGTCGCGAGATTGAACGGCTTGGAGGAGCGCCGCTCGCTCAGCAGTCGAAGCGTGTCGGGCGAGGCCCGCACGGGCGCGCTCGGTTCGTTTTCGGCGGGGGAGGCGGGAATGGTCTGCGGATCAATCGACATGGGCGCTATGTAGCCCCTGGCCCGTGCCAACGGGAGAGGGACAGCTTCGGATAGCGAAGCAGGGTGAGGGGGCCGGGCGAGGGTTACAGTCTGACCAGATACTCATGCGTGCCCGTGAGCACGCGGACTGAATCCTGATTGTGGACGCTCGCCGCCATGCGCACGACGCCGGTTGTGCTCTGACGCTTCAGTTCGGTGATCTCGAGCAACGGATAGAGGGTGTCGCCGGGATAGACGGGTTTCAGGAACTTCGCGCTGACTTCGGTGAACCCGATCAGCTTTTCCGCGATCACATGCGGGAACAGCCCCGCGCCCGCCGCCGTCAGGCACAGCACCTGCAGGCCGTGTGCGAGCAGGTCGCGGTGGCCCTGGGCGCGGCAGTATTCGCGGTCGTAGTGGATCGGGTGGTTGTCGCCGCTCAGCGCCTGGAACGCGGTGAAGTGCGCATCGGTTAGTGTGCGCGCGGGGCACGGGAAACGCTCGCCGACGACGAGTTGGTCGAACGTGCGGGCGGGCACGAGCGGGCGGGAGAAGGGGTCGAGCGCGGTCATCGGCGCGTTGTGCGCGGTGGCGAGCTGCGCTGCAAGTCGCGCTTCGATGCGGTTCCCGGAACCAATGCACGCTGCCTGTCGTTCGACGGGGAACGGAGGACGTCACATGAGCAACGAAGCCGAAATCACCAAGAAATTCTGGAAAGCGTTGAAGTCCGACATGACCGTCATGCTCGGTTTGCATGGCGTCGATGAAACCCACGGCAAGCCGATGACTGCGCAGCTCGACGGCGACGTCGAGCACGGGCCGATCTGGTTTTTCACCGCCAAGGACACCGAACTGGTGCAGGCGATGGGCCAGCGTCACAGCGCCACGCTGCAGTTCGCAGACAAGGGCCACGATCTGTTCGCCGCGCTCGAGGGCGATCTATCGCTCGACAACGATCGCGCCACGATCGATCGGCTCTGGCAAAAGTTCGTCGCGGCTTGGTACGAGGGCGGCAAGGAAGACCCGAAGCTGCAGCTCATCCGTTTTGATCCCGACCACGCGCAGATCTGGCTGAACGAGAACAACGTGTTCGCGGGGATCAGGATGCTTCTCGGGAGCGACCCGAAGACGGATTACAAGGACAAGGTCGCCGACGTGCGGCTGAGTTAGCCGGTCTGGCAGATCAAACTGAAAGCGCGCGCGCCAGAAAGCTTGCGCGCCTTTCGTCGTTCGACGCACAACGCGACCATGAGCGAAGACAATCCCTGGCGCTTCGGCGCCGCGCGAACCGCGTTCGATAACCCGTGGCTGGCGCTGGTGGAGCAGGACGTCACCGATCCCGTGGGCGTGGCTCGCGTGTACGGCATCGTGCAGTTCAAGAAGCTGGCGGTAGGCGTCCTCCCCATCGACGCCGCAGGCCGCGTTCATCTTGTCGGGCAATGGCGGGTGCCGCTGGCGCGCTACTCGTGGGAAATGCCGGAGGGTGGCTGCGAGCCGGGGGAAGATCCCGAAACCTGCGCCCGGCGGGAGCTGGAAGAGGAAGCGGGCCTGAGGGCCCGTCGCCTCCAGCCGGTCCTCGAAATGGACCTGTCCAACTCCGTCACCGACGAGAAGGCGATCTGCTATCTGGCGACGGGGCTCACGGTGGGTGTCATGGCGCCGGAGCCGGTGGAGGTGCTGCAGAACCGGACGGCCCGGTTCGCGGAAGTCCTCCAAGACGTCGTTACAGGACGTATTCGTGATGCACTGACCGTTGCCACGGTGCTGCGGGCTTACCACATGGCTAACAGCGGGGCCCTTGATCCGGGGCTGGCACAGGCCATGCTCGGGTGAAATGTCGGGCGCGATGTGCTACTACCAAGGGGCGAGGACGATCATGCTTGAACAAAAACCGCGCCTTTTCGAAGCGTCCGGCGGCGTCTGGTCCCAGCTCCGCGTGGAGGCCATGCAGGCTGCGGCGGAGGAGCCGCTGCTCGCCAGCCTCCTGCACGCCACCATCCTGCACCACCAGCGGATCGAGGATGCGCTGTCCTATCACCTCGCCTCCAAGCTGGGCGGCGGGGACATGAACCCTCTTCATCTGCGTGAAGTCGCCCAGGAGGCGTATGCGGCCGAGCCCGCCATCGCCCGGCAGGCCGAGCGCGACATGCGGGTGGTGCGCGAGCGCGATCCCGCGTGCCGCACCTACCTGCAGCCGTTCCTGTATTACAAAGGTTACGCGGGCCTGCAGGCGTACCGGATCTCCAACTGGCTTTGGCGCCATGAGCGGGAGGAACTCGCGTTCTACCTGCAGAGCCGGATCAGCGAACTGTTCTCCGTGGACATCCACCCAGCTGCGAAGATCGGCTCTGGCGTGTTCATCGACCACGCGCACGGTATCGTCATCGGCGAGACGGCGGTCGTGGAGGATGACGTGTCGATGCTGCACTCGGTGACGCTCGGTGGCACCGGCAAGGAGGCGGGTGACCGCCATCCGAAGATCCGTCGTGGCGTGCTGATCGGCGCCGGCGCGAAAATTCTCGGCAACATCGAGGTCGGCGAGGACGCACGGGTGGCCGCAGGCTCCGTTGTGCTCACCAGCGTGCCGGCGCGCTGCACGGTCGCCGGCGTTCCGGCCCGTCCTGTGGGCGGCGTTTGTTGCGAAGAGGCGCCGTCGAAGAAGATGGACCAGCTTCTCGACCAGGCCGTGCTGAGTTCCTACGGCGACGGCATCTGACGCCAATGGCGTCCGCCCGTCGCATGGCCTAGCGTTCGTCCCCTCACGCGGGGGCTTCATGACCATCGAGACCACGGCGAGGCCGGCACAGACGCTCGGCTTCTGGGGATGCTGGGCGCTGTCGGTCGGCACCATGATCGGGTCGGGTATTTTTCTGATGCCCTCGGTGCTGGCGCCGTATGGCCTGCTCAGCTTCGGCGGATGGCTGATCACGGCGGCGGGATCGATCCTGCTGGCGCTGGTGGTGGGACGGCTTGCGGCGCGCACCAAACGCACGGGCGGTCCTTACGTCTATGCGCGCGATGCGTTCGGCAGTCTGACAGGCTTTCTGGTGGCGTGGGTCTACTGGGTCGGGTGTTGCGTCGCGACGCCGGCCGTCGCGATCGCGTTTGTCGGGTATCTCACGGTGTTCGCGCCGGGGCTCTCCGCAAGCCCCGTGATGCAGGCGCTCGTGGCGCTGGCGCTGATCTGGACACTGACACTGGTTTCGATCCGTGGCGTGAAGGAAGCGGGCCTCGCCCAGCTGGCGATGACGCTGCTGAAACTCGTGCCGCTGCTGGTCATCATGGCCGTGGCGCTTGTTTCCGGTAGCAGTGCCCATCTGCCGGAAGTCAATCCGTCCGGCGGATCGCTGCTTGCGGTGCTGTCGGCCACCGCGTTGCTCACCATGTGGGCGTTCGTCGGATTTGAGGTGGGCGCCGTTCCTGCCGGCAATGTCGCCAACCCCACGACCACCATCCCGCGCGCGGTGGTCACCGGCGCGATTTTGGTCGCCATCGTCTACGTCGGCTCGACCGCCGCAGTGATGGCGCTCGTGCCGTCCGATGTGCTGGCGCGCTCGACCTCGCCTTTCGCGGACGCGGCGCGCGGGCTCGGCCCCTGGGGGCCGGGGTTCATCGCGCTCGGCGCGCTGGCGGCGACGGCCGGCGCGCTGAACGGCAACATCTTCGTCACCGGCCAGATGTCCATGGCCGCAGCGCTCGACGGGCTCGCACCGCAGGTCCTGGCGCGGCGCAACGCGGGCGATGCGCCGTGGATATCGCTCGTTCTCGGTTCAGCGATCGGCTCGGCGCTGCTGCTGCTCAACTATTCACGCGGTCTCGTGGGCGCCTACACGTTCCTGCTGATGATGGGCACCATCGCGACGCTCGCGCCGTTGCTGATCAGCGCGTTCGCGGAACTGCGCCACTCCTGGAAGGACGCGCGCAGCTGGGCGATCGTGGCGCTGGTCGCCGCCGCCTACGCACTGTTTGCAATTGTCGGCTCCGGTCTTGAAGTGCTGTTCTGGGGCGCGGTGCTCACGCTCTGTGGCGTGCCGGTGTACTTCTTCACCACCCGCTCGCGAGCGCAGCCGGCACAGGGCCCGTCGGGCGCGTGAAGTTTCAGGCCCGGGTGTGCTAGGGGTGGCGCATGATCGTCTTTCTGCTCGCGTTCAGCGCCTTCAACGTGATCCTGGGCTACGCGGCGCTGCGCCGCGCGCAGAAGCTGGTAACGCCGGAAGGGCGCGCATGGTGGGCGTCAAAGCGCCTGCACGCTATCGCGGTGTTCGCGGCGTGGACACTGCCGTTGGTGTGCATCCTTGCGGTCGGCGCGGCGTGGGCGCTCAACGATGTGGCGGCGCACTGGGCGGCGCCGGTGATCCTGGCGCCCGTGGGATGGCTGCTGCTGATGGGTATCTTCTTCGCGATCGTCGACGTGGCCGAGGACGGCGTGCTCGATTTCGGTCGGGGGCCTAAGCCGAAGGCGCCGCCGAAGACCTGAGACCTATCGGGCGCCGAGCATCAAAAGCGCGCTGACCATGGCGAGCATCCAGAAGATGGAGAAGGTGCCGACGGACACGATCACCGTGGACAAGATGCTGGCCGTGACGCGCGGGGTCCACCAGTCCTGCGTGTCTCCCGGGGCGCGAGGCGCATGCGCGGACTGCATTGGCGGGTGAGACGAATACTGGAAGGGGCGCATGGGGTCTGCTCCGAGGTGTCAGAGCCGAAACACAACTCGAGTCGGAATGGTTCCTCGCAAAGAGATTTCATCCGATGGAACATTCACGCGCATGGCGTGATGGACGTTCAAAACCCGCTGAACCGCGCGAACTGATCCACCTCTGCACGGTCGGACCGAAGCGTGTTCACCTTCGCGCTCTCATCGGCGTAGCCCAGCGCCATGCCGCAATAGATCATCTCGGAGGGCGCCAGACCGAAGTGACCTTTGAGCGTGGCGCGCACGCGCGCCCATGCTTCCTGCATGCAGCTTGCGACACCGCGCTCCTGCGCCGCGAGCGCCACCGACTGCATGAACATCCCGAGGTGCGCCCACTGGCCGTAACCCATGCGCTCGTCGATCACGAAGAAGAGGCCGACGGGTGCGTCGAAGAACCGGAAGTTGCGCGCCAGGTGCGCGAAGCGCGCCGGCTTGTCCTCGCGCGGAATACCCAGCTGCGCGTACATGTCCTCGCCCACCTTGAAGCGCCAGTCGCGGTGCGGGGCCCAGAGATCGGCCGGGTAGATGGCGCGCTCGCCTTCCTCGCCCTTCGGGTTCGCGGCCAGCGTCGCCCGGGTGAGATCGATCACGTTCTGGCGTTCCGCGCCCGCCACCGCGATCACCTTCCACGGTTGCACATTGCCGCCCGACGGTGACCAGCGCGCCACGTCGAGGATCTCGCGCACCAGCGCTTCCGGCAGCGGGTCGGGCTTGAACACGCGGGTGGAGACGCGGGTCTTGATGGCGGTGGTGACGTCCATGGTGATCTCCGGCGAAGAGGCGGTGTAGCGCGGCGACGGAGGGGAAGGTCAACCGCAGGGCTTTCGGCAGGTTTTATAATACCTGACATTCGGAGTCAGGAGAGCCGTGTAGACCGAGGCGTCAGGCAAGGTTGTTCAGATGTCACCGGATTCCCCCAGCCGCCGCAGCGCCGTTGCGCTTGTCGCGACCGCCGTCCTCGCTGTTCCCGCCGCATGCGCGGCCATACCCACAGGAGCATCCGCCATGGCCCACGCGCCGGAACGCGATTTCGAATTTCTCGTCGGCCCCTGGAACGTTGCGCATGAACGACTCAAGGGCCGGCTCACCGGCAGCACGCAATGGGAGAGGTTTCCCGGCACGAGCACGCTCTGGCTGACCATGGGCGGTCTCGGCACCGTGGACGACAACGTGCTCCACCTGCCGGACGGCACGTACCGCGCCATGGGCATGCGCGCCTACAACGCCGCAACCGGAAAATGGGCCATCTGGTGGCTCGACCTGCGCGACCCAACGAAGATCGAACCGCCGGTCTATGGCGCATTCCGCGACGGCGTCGGTGAATTCGTTGGCGATGACACCCTGCGCGGCCAGCCGATCAAGGTGCGCTTCCGCTGGACGGAGATCACCAGCGGCGCCCCGCGCTGGGAGCAGGCGTTCTCGTCCGATGGCGGGGCGACCTGGGAGACGAATTGGCGGATGCAGTTCACGCGCGCCTGAGCCGCGCAAGCATCAGACCGAAAAGCTCACCCCGCACCCGCAGCTCGACTTCGCGTTCGGGTTACGCACCTTGAAGCTCGCGCCGATCAGCTCCTCTACCCAGTCCACTTCCGAACCCTTGAGGAACGCGATGGACACCGGGTCGACGAACAGACGTGCGCCATCGCGCTCGACGATCAGGTCCTCGGCGTCGGGGGCCGGCACGATGTCGATTTCGTAGGAAAAGCCCGAGCAGCCGCCGCCTTCGACGGCGACGCGCAGGCCCCCGCCGGCGGCGATGGCCTTGATCCGCGCGGCGGCGCTGGCGGAGAGGGTCAGGTCTGCGACGGTGGTCATGGTTCCGGCTCCAAATCGCTATATGGAGGCAGTTGGACCGAAGGAGAAGCGGGTGAGCGGCAAAGAGGCCCCAAAAGGACCAACACCGTCGGCGGCGGGAACCCCTTGGTGGGAAGTGCAGCCCGCCGTGTGGGCGACCGATCCTGCGGCCTCGCGCGGCCGGCTCCACGCCGAGGACGAAAGCCCCTCGCGCAGCCCGTTCCAGCGGGATCGCGACCGGATCGTCCACTCCAGCGCCTTCCGGCGGTTGAAACAGAAGACCCAGGTGTTCATCGCCCACGAGGGCGACCACTTCCGCACCCGGCTGACGCACTCGCTGGAGGTGGCGCAGATCGCCACGTCGGTCGCGCGGACGCTCGGTCTGGACGAGGACCTCGCCGAGACGATCGCGCTTGCGCACGATCTCGGGCATCCGCCGTTCGGGCACTCGGGCGAGGACGAACTCGACGCGTGCATGAAGGAGTTCGAGGGCTTCGATCACAACGCGCAGACGCTGCGCGTGCTGACCAAGCTCGAGGCGCGCTATCCGCGCTGGGACGGGCTCAACCTCACGTGGGAGACGCTGGAAGGCATCGTGAAGCACAACGGCCCGCTGGTGACGGCGCGCCGGAAGTTCGATGACCTGCCGCTGGCCATCCGCGAATACGCCGCGACGCATGATCTGGAACTTGGGACGTGGTCCGGCCCGGAAGCGCAGGTGGCGGCGCTCGCCGACGACATCGCCT
>JANNVF010000552.1:0-8453 GCA_031414315.1 Hyphomonadaceae bacterium
CTTGTCGATGAAGAACGGGCGGTTCGCTTTCCGCTGAACGCGCGTGCTGGCCAGGTACTCCTCACCCAGCGCGCGCAGTTGGTCACCAGAGAGATCGGCAAGCGCCTCAGGATAGCGGAGACCGCGGGACTTTCCCCCACCGATCCGGCGTGCCAGCATGAGCATGTCAGGCAGCTCCATCGTACCCTCTACGGCAGAATGGCTCGACAGAATCTGCTCAAGCAGCGTCGAGCCGGCGCGCGGCAAGCCCACGATGAATATTGGATCGGCAGCCGGTGCGCCGGCGTTCCCGTGCGCGGCAAAGAACGCGGTCGTGAAAAGTGTGCGGCTGCGCTCCACGAGCCGTGACGTCTCGTCGGGGTCGTAGGTATCGGTGGCGCGGCGGAGGCGTGCGCCCTCCTGGTAGTGCATGAACGAAGTCTCATACGCTCCCCGATCCTCGAGCGCCTTGCCCAGCGCAAAGTGGAAGTGGAGGCGATCCACATCCTCGATATCGGATCGGCTCAGAAATCCCTGCATCCGCGCCATGATCGCGTCGTCGAAGCGATAGGTCTTCATGTTGGCGAGGCTCCAGTACGCCTCGCCAAAATGTGGTGCGTTTTCGATGCTGCGGAGATAGGCTGCGATGCTCTCGGTCGTTCGCCCGGCGGTCTTGAGCGCGTGCCCTGCGCTAAGCCATCCGCGTGCGCTTGCTGGATGTTCTTCAAGGATCGCTGCGTAGATTTCGATAGCGCCGTCGTACTCACCGATGCGCGCAAGCACCGCCGCCTTCAGGAAGCGATAGCTTGGATTGCGTGGCTCGGCCACAAGCAGGCGATCGATTTCGGCAAGCGCCTCGGCCGCCTTGCTCTGCCGGTGCAGAACTATTGCGAGATTATGCCGCGCCGCAGTGAAACCCGGCGCCAGTTCAAGACAGCGCGTGAGCAGATTCTCTGCATCTTCGTATCGCCCAAGGCGTGCGCCGATCTCGGCTAGCATCCGGATCGCCGCCACATCGGTGGGACCCGCCTTGAGATGCGTTCGCAGGAGCTGCTCGGCCACTGCCAGGCGGCCGTCGCACAGCGCGAGCGCCGCTTCCATCAGGCGTGGATCGTCCACGGAGGCGCGAATCGCCTGCCCGTAGGCCGTATCGGCGCCGTCGCTGTCGTCCAGCAGGGTCAGCTGGTCGCCGAGCGCCTGCCACGCCTTGCTCACGCCCGGCGCAAGCGTGGTCGCGCCGCGAAGATCGTCGACAGCGTCCTGATGGCGACCCTGAGCGGCGCGGGCAAGCCCGCGCTCCAGACGCGCGCCAGCATCATCAGGCTTGCGGCGCAACATCTCATCGAGGATTTCGGAGGCGCCGCTCGCGTCGCCGCGCAGCCGGCGGGCGGAGGCCAGGAAAAGCCGCGCCTGCCGATCTCCTGGAACGACTTTGAGAATTTCCTGGGCCTGCCGCTCGGCCATGGCGGGATCAACGTCCAGCAGTCGCGCCGCATGAGCGAGCGCGATCCTGAGCGTTCCCGCAGGCTCTTCGGCCGCAATGGACATCGACCCCTCGGTTATCCCGTCAGACCGCGATGGGACAGTGCGCCGTGGGGCCTGTCAACTTCCGTTGAACCGCCTGTCGAGACGGTCGTCCCCCGCTCCAAATCCGCACACCGTGTAGGCGTCGAACGACCTTCCGGCGTCAGCCGCGCGTTCAGCGAGGTGCGCACCATGGCTCTCAACGGCGCCAGCGGCGGGTAGGAACCCGACGGCCAAAATTGCTGCGGTGCAACAAAATGATTGAACCCCTCAATTGCTGGTAGCTCGCACCGCCCGCGTTGATTCGATGGAGGCCAAGATCATCCCGCCACGTCTTTGGCTAAACTGCAGTTCATGAAATCGATTGACCTTCGCAAAATATTGGAGGCAACGTCGGCGCTTACTTCTTCTTCGGGGAGGAATGTCATGATTTCCAAATTGTCCAACAACGCCAAGATGAGCTTGGCCGCCGTCAGCCTGATCGCCGTGGCCGCCGGAGCGTATGGCGTCGGGCGCGTGTTCCCGCCCAAGGGTGGAGAGGTCGCCGGAACGATCGCCCCCGCCGAGCGGTATCGAGACAGCCAGATCACCAGCGGCGACATCACGCTCGGCGACAACGCCGTTCCGATGCTGATGCAGACTGACGCCTTTGAACTCATGGTCAAGGATCCGTCCTTCCGCGCCCTCGCGTCCGATGCCGGATTCGCTGCACTTGCACGCGACCCGCAGGCGCTTGCCGCGATGGCCCGTGACGCACAGGCGTTCACCGCACTCGCCCGCAACCCGGCGGCGTTCCAGTCGCTCGCGCGCAGTGCTGAGGCCGCCACGGCGCAATCGACAGCAGCGCAGGCGGCCAACGCCGAAGCCTTTGCGGCCATGGCGCGAGACTCGCAGGCGTTCCGCGCATTGGCGATGCAGCCACAAGCCTTCCAGGCGATGGCGCAGCACCCGCAAGCCTTCGCAGCGCTTGCACGTAATTCCCAGGCGTTCGCCGCCATGGCGCGCGATCCGCAGGCGTTCGCCGCGTTCGGCCGCGATGCAAACTTCGCCGCCGCCGCCCGCAACCCGCAGGCCAACGCGGCAATGGCCCGCGATGCGCAAGCATTCCAGGCGCTTGCCGGCGACGCACAGGCCATGAGTGCGCTAGCACGAGACGCGCAGGCGTTCTCCGCGCTCGCAGCCAGCGCCGATGCGTTCAAGGCGCTTGCCCGAGACGCCAACGCGTTCAATGCACTCGCCGCCAACGCGCAAGCCTTCGACGCGATGGCGCGGAACGCCGAAGCCTTCAAAGCGCTTGCGCGTGACGCGCAGGGGCTGGCGGCCATGGCGCGCAATGCAGCGGCGTTCGATGCTCAGGCCGCGGCGGCGTTTGCCAGCAACGCGCAGGCGTTTTCCGCCATGGCGCGAGAGCCGCAGGCCTTCGCCGCCATGGCGCAGCACCCGCAGGCCTTCGCGGCCCTCGCGAGCCACCCTCAAGCCTTCGCCGCGATGGCGCGCGACCCGCAGGCGTTCGCCGCATTCGGCCGTGACGCCAACTTTGCAGCGGCGGCCCGCACCCCGCAGGCTCACGTGGCGATGGCCCGCGACGCCCAGGCGTTCAGCGCACTCGCGCGCGACTCACAGGCAATGGGCGCGCTCGCACGGGACGCCCAGGCCTTTAGCGCGCTCGCGTCCAGCGCCGATGCGTTCAAAGCGCTGGCCCGAGACGCCAACGCGTTCAACGCACTGGCCTCGAACGTCCAGGCGTTCCAGGCACTGGCGCGCAACGCACAGGCGTTCCAGGCGCTCGCTCGCGATGCGCAGGGGTTGGCAGCGATGGCGCGCAACGCGCAGGCGTTCCAGGCTCAGGCAGCCGCCGCGCGGTCGGCTGACGCCATGAGCGCGCAAGCGTTCCAGGCAATGGCGCAGAACCCGCAGGCCTTCGCCGCGATGGCGCAGAACCCGCAAGCGTTCGCTGCTCTCGCCCGCAATCCGCAGGCGCTGTCGGCGCTGGCCAAGAACGCTGACGCGTTCACGGCGCTCGCGCGCAACCCGGCGTTCGCGGCGCTCGCGCGCGAGCCTGCATTCGCGGCGATGGCCCGCGATGCGAACTTCGCCAGCGCGCTTCGCGCCGCGAACTGATGCTTCGGGAATGCAGTCGCGCGCACGTCGCGACTGCATTCCTGACGGCGTGCTAGGCTTGGTTTGTGAAAACGCGCGCGATTCTGTATTGTCTGGCTGTGCTTGGGCCGTTGCTCGGCGCACAGGCGCTTGCGCAGACGAGCAACGGCGCGGCGCCTGAGTCTGGCGGCGTTGAGGCGGCGCCCCCGCTGACGCCGGCGAACTCCGATCTGCAAATACCGCCGCCGCCAGATGCGCCGCCGCCTGCCAGCCGCGCGCCCGAGAACGTTCCGCTGGTCGATCTCAGCCGATTGGAAACGGTCGATCTGCGGTTGCTCTATTTTGATCCGGCCGAAACCTATCTCACGCCCTATGTCGCGCGCAGCTTCGAGAACTCGATGCAGTTCCAGCGGCGCGTCTTCGACTGGAAACCGTGGGATCAGACCACAGTCCTGCTCAAGGACTTTTCTGACTACGGCAACGCCGCGGCGCGATCGTCGCCGAACAACGCGCTGATCATAGACATCGCGCCACTGAGCCAGACCTACGAGACCTTCAGCGCCGGCGAGCGCTTCTACACGCTGATGAACCATGAACTTGTGCATGTGGCGCTGATGGACGTCTGGAACGAAGACGACGCACACTGGCGGCGGTTCTTCGGTGGCAAACCGATGCCACTGCAAGATCACCCGGAATCCATTCTCTACAACTACCTCGCCACGCCGCGCGTGAACGTCCCGCGCTGGTATCTCGAAGGCAGCGCGGTATTCATGGAGACATGGATGGCCGGCGGGCTCGGTCGTGCGCAAGGCGCCTACGACGAGATGGTGTTCCGCTCGATGGTGCGCGATGACGCGCTGTTCTATTCGCCCGTGGGCCTGGAATCCGAAGGCACCGCTATCGACTTCCAAGTCGGCGTCAACGACTACCTCTATGGCACGCGGTTCTTCAGCTACCTCGCGCTGGTCTACACCCCTGAGAAAGTCGTGGAGTGGGTACGGCGCGACGAAGACAGCGCGCCGTACTACGCAACGCAGTTCCGCCGCGTGTTCGGCAAGTCGCTGGGCGATGCGTGGGCGGAGTGGATCGTCTGGGAGCATTCCTTCCAGCAGGCAAACCTTTCCTCGGTGCAGGCGTTTGCCGCAACCGACGCCACCTACCTTTCGGATCGCGCGCTGGGCTCTGTCTCGCGATCGTTTATGGATCCGCGCACTGGCGATCTGATCGGCGCCTTCCGCTATCCGGGTGTGATTGCGCACGTCGGTGTCTTGTCGCCGGAGAGCGGTGAAATTCGCAGGCTGAACGACATCAAGGGCGCAATGCTCTACAGCGTGACATCGCTGGCCTACGATCCGGAAGGCAACACCGCCTGGTACACCACCGACAACTACGCCTACCGCGACATCGTGCAGATCGATATCGCGACCGGCGCCACGCAAACGGTGCTGCATGACGCCCGCATCGGCGGCATCGTGTTCAATCCTGCGGACAAGTCCCTGTGGGGCCTGCGGCACCTGAACGGCTACGTCACGCTCGTGCGCATCCCAGCCCCGTACACGAGCTGGAATCAGGTTCACACGTTTGCGTTCGGCGAGGTGCCGTTCGATCTCGACATTTCGGCGGACGGCGTGATGCTCTCGGCGTCGGTCGGTGAAGTGGATGGCAAACAGTCGGTGCGGGTATTCACTCTCGCCGACATGGAGGCAGAATCCCCCCAGCCGATCGCGAAGTTTGAACTCGGCACATCGACACCGGAAGGTTTCGTTTTTTCGCCGGACAGCCGTTACCTGTACGGCAGTGCCTACTACACCGGCGTTTCGAACATCTTCCGCTTCGAGATCGCCACGCAACAGATCGAAGCCGTCAGCAATGCATCGACCGGATTTTTCCGGCCGATCCCGCAGCCGGATGGGTCGCTTGTTGTCTATGAGTACACCGGCCAGGGCTTTCGGCCCGCCGTGATCCAGCCCACGCCCCTGCAGGATCTCGGCGCGATCCATTTTCTCGGCGCCCAGATCGCCGCGCAGCACCCTGTCGTGAAAACCTGGACGGCGGGCGCGCCGAGCAGCATCGCGCTCGACGCCATGATCACCGATCGTGGCAAATACCAGCCCCGCGAAGAGATGCGCCTCGGCGCAGCCTACCCCGTGGTCGAGGGCTATAAGGGCCACGCCGCGTTCGGCTACCACGCCATTTTCGAGGACCCGCTGCAGTTCAGCCGGTTGACCGCGACCGCGTCCTATTCGCCCGACACCCGAGATGACGATGAGGCCTGGCACGTCGATCTGGACTACCGCACACTCAAGTGGCGCGCCCGCTACTGGCACAACGATGCGGACTTCTATGACCTGTTCGGGCCGACCGAGCGCGCTCGCAAAGGCGACGCCATCATCCTCGGTCGCCATCAGTCCTTCGTGTATGATCCGCCGCGCCAGCTCGATTTCAACGCCGACGTCGCGTTCTACCGGGGCCTGGACACCCTTCCCGCCGCGCAGGACGTGCAGACGCAGTTCCGCAACCTGGCATCGCTCAATGCTGCGCTCGTCTACACCAACACGACAAAATCCCTTGGCGCCGTCGATCACGAAAAAGGATTGCGCTGGAATCTCGCGGCGGCGGCGGACTACGCCAACGAAGACATCTTCCCGAGCCTGCGCGGCGGCATCGACGTAGGCACGCCGCTACCGCTGAAGAACTCGTCGATGTGGCTCTATACAGCGGCTGGCGCCGTGGGTGGAGACCGGGCAAGCCCGCTCAGCAGTTTCTATCTCGGTGCGTTCGGCAACAACTATGTCGATGACCGCGAAGTGAAGCGCTACCGCGAGTATGACAGCTTCCCCGGCTTCGAGATCAACGAGATCGACGCCCGGCAGTTTGTCCGCTCGGTCGCGGAATGGAATGCGCCGCCGCTGCGCTTCCGCGACATCGGGACGCCCAGCCTTTACCTGAGCTCAGCGCGCACCGCTCTGTTCGCAGGCGTGCTGGTGGCGGAGCCCGGCATCGGACCAACCCGCACGCTGCAGACGGCCGGCATTCAGATCGACTGGAACTTTACCATCGCGCTGCGGCTGCCGATGGTGCTTTCGGTCGGCTATGCGGAGGGGTTCGAGGACGGAGAACGCCGTGGCGATCAGACGCTGTTCTCGCTAAAGATCATGTGATGGACACGACCCTGTTGCTGAAAGCGCTGATCGCGATCGCGCCAGTGATCATCCTGTTGCTGGTGTTCGATCGGCTCGACATCTTCAACCTGATCAGTTTTCGCACCATCGGACTTCTGGTGCTCACGGGCGGCGTGCTCGCGGGATTGAGCTTCATCGCGAACGGCGGCGTGATGGATGGTTTTCCCATCGGTCGAGACGCCTACAGTCGCTATATTGCGCCGGTCGTCGAAGAGAGCATGAAGGCGCTTCCGGTGGTCGCGCTGTTCGCGTTCAACCGCGTTGGTTTCAAGCTCGATTCTGCTATCGCTGGTTTCGCGGTGGGCGCGGGCTTCTCGGTTATCGAGAATGGCTGGTACCTTCACACGCTGGCGGATGCCAATCTGAGCGCCTGGCTGGTGCGTGGATTCGGCACGGCGATCATGCACGGGGGCGCGACCGCCCTCTTTGCCGTGATCTCGCACGAGTTCACCGAATACCAGGCTGAAGCCAACGCTGCGGGTTACCGCTTCAATCCATTCGCGTTTCTGCCCGGGCTTGCCGCCGCGATCGCCCTGCACTCTGCGTTCAATCACTTTCCCGACCAGCCCATCCTTGCGATGACGCTGACGCTGATGCTTGTGCCACTCACGCTGTTCTTCGTGTTCGCGCGCAGCGAGCGCGCGACGCACCAATGGCTCAAAGCCGACTATGAGGCGCATCAGGCAGCACTCGCGGAGATTCGCGCCGGTCACTTCTCGACGACCGAATCGGGACGCGCGATCACCGACATCGTCAGCCGTTTTCGCGGCGCCACGGCCATCGACGTGCTCGCCTACATCGAACTGAAGATCGCACTGATCCTGCGTGCCGAAGAAATCATGCTGGCGAAACAGGACGGCCACACGTTGGAGGTTGGCGCAGCCGAGCGGGAGACGTTCGATCGCCTTCAAGCGCTGGAATGGCGCCTCGGCCGCGCGCTCCTGGCCGCGATCGGTCCGCGCCTCGGACTGAGCCGCAATGACCTGTGGGAACTGAACCAGCTGAAGGAGCGGGTTCGCCGTTCTTGAACGGAAAAGTGGTGAGCCCGGCGGGGCTCGAACCCACGACCCTCTGATTAAAAGTCAGATGCTCTACCAACTGAGCTACGGGCTCGCACAACGGGGATACCGCGCGCGGTGGCAGAGCGCTAACGCGCCGCGCGCGCGAAGGCAAGCGGGAGTCAGCCTGCAGCGTGCGCGAGCACCCCGGCCACCGCCTTGCGCCATCCGGCCAGCAGCCGCGTGCGCGTGTCGGCGGCCATCCCGGGCATCCAGCGCGCGGCAGGCGCGCCGGATGCTGCGGCCTCCAGCGCCGGAATGAGCCCTGCCCCGAACGCGGCCAGCCGCGCGGCGCCGAGCGCGGTGACCTCTTGAAACGCCGGACGCTCCACCGGTGTTTCGCAGATGTCGGCGAGAAACTGCATCGCCCAGGCGTTGGCCGTGACGCCACCGTCGACGGCGAGTGTCGTGGGCTTCGGCGCGCCATCGGCGACGAGCGCGTCGAGCAGGTCGCGCGTCTGGTAGGCGACCGCCTCCAGCCCCGCCCGCACGACGTGAGCGGCGCTGGAATCCCGCGTGAGGCCAACGATGGCGCCGCGCGCTTCGGCGTTCCATTGCGGCGCGCCCAACCCCGCAAACGCGGGCACGAGGTAGACGCCGCCGTTGTCGG
>JANNVF010000553.1:0-2375 GCA_031414315.1 Hyphomonadaceae bacterium
CAGCGCTGGCTCGACGCGGAATGTCCGGTTGTCAGCGCGCTGGCGATGCCCTGTCCCGACAGTTCGTGAGGCGCCTACGTCTTCCCGCCATTCAACTTGACGCGCGACAGCGCGAACGTGGACGCTTGTCTTTTTGGGGGAGCCGCCCCCTCCGTCCGGCTTCGCCGGCCACCTCCCCAGCAAGCGGTGGAGGAGAGCTCTCTTCCCCCGTTCACGGGGGAAGTCCCGCGAAGCGGGGAAGGGGGCGGCGCTTATGCCAGTCGTGCTTCCAGTCCTTCGCGGACCTGCGGCCAGTCCTCACGCAACACCGCGTACCACGCCGTGTCGCGCCACGATCCGTCCGGGCGGCGCATGTGATGGCGGTGGACGCCTTCGAAGGTCGCGCCCATCTTCACCATGGCGGCGCGCGAGCGCAGGTTCTCGCTGTCGGTCTTCAACTCCACCCGCTCGGCGCCGCACGCGAAGGCATGGCCGAGCAGCAGCAGTTTCGACGCCGGGTTGGTCGTCCCGCCGCGCGCGTCCGGGCCGTACCAGGTGCCGCCGATCTCGACGCCGGAGTGCTCGGGGCGGATCGAGAGGTAACACGATTGCCCGACCGCGCGGCCGTCCGGCGCGATCACGGCGTACAGCATCCAGCGCCCCGTCGCCTGCTCGCCGAGTTCCCAGTCGAACTGGTTGTCCCAGCCCGCGCCAACCATGTCGCGGGGCCAATGCCGCCACGTCAGCGGGTCGGCCATCGCGGGGCCGCGCAGTGGCTCGCGGTGCGCCTCGGTCAGCGGCTCCAGCCGGACGTGGGTGTTTTCGAGGGTCTGATGGACGAGCTTCATGACGCCGCGATCTAGCCGCGCGGCGCTCCAGCGTCCATCCGCCGATCCGATCCGATTGCCCTCCCGGCGTCCGCCGTCTAGCTTGGCGGAAGATCCAGGAAACCAGAGGAAAGAGGGAACGCCGATGAACTTCGAGCATGACGACACCACCAAGCATTGGCTCGGCCGCGTCCAGAAATTCATGGACGAGCACATCGTTCCCGCGATCCCGACCTACGAAAAGCAGAACCACGAGGGCGAACGCTGGAAAGTCATCCCGATCGTCGAGGAGCTGAAGAAGAAGGCCAAGGCCGAAGGCCTCTGGAACATGTTCATGCCGCCGTCGCACGGCGCGGCGCACGTGGAAGACACCTACGAGTTCGAAGGGCCCGGCCTCTCCAACGTGACATACTCGGCGATCGCCGAACTGACCGGCCGCGTCGGGTTCTCGTCGGAAGTGTTCAACTGCTCCGCGCCTGACACCGGCAACATGGAAGTCCTGATGCGCTACGGCACGCGCGCGCAGAAGGACAAGTGGCTGACGCCGCTGATGAACGGCGAAATCCGCTCGGCGTTCCTGATGACCGAGCCGGCGGTGGCGTCCTCCGACGCCACCAACATCCAGACCGCCATCGTCCGCGACGGCGACGACTACGTCATCAACGGCCGCAAATGGTGGTCCTCCGGCGTGGGCGATCCGCGCTGCAAGGTCGCCATCGTGATGGGCAAGACCGATCCAGACGCGAAGTCCTACGTGCAGCAATCGCAGATCCTCGTGCCGCTCGACGCCAAGGGCGTGACGCTGGTGCGCGCGCTGCACGTGTTCGGCTACGACGACGCACCGCACGGCCACTTCGAGGTCGAACTGAAGGACGTCCGGGTTCCGGTCGAGAACATGGTCTGGGGAGAAGGCCGCGGCTTTGAAATCGCGCAGGGCCGCCTCGGCCCGGGCCGCATCCACCACTGCATGCGCACCATCGGCACCGCCGAGCGCGCGCTCGAACTGATGTGCAAGCGGCTGCTCACTCGCCGGGCGTTCGGCAAGCTCCTGTCCGATCACTCGGTGTGGGAACAGCGCATCGCCGAGGCGCGCATCGACATCGAGATGACGCGCCTGCTGTGCCTGAAGGCCGCCTACATGATGGACACGGTGGGCAACAAGGTCGCCCGCGCCGAGATCGCGATGATCAAGGTGGCCGCGCCTCGCATTGCACTGAAAGTTATCGACGACGCCATCCAGGCGCACGGCGGCGGCGGCGTTGCGCAGGACTTCGGCCTGGCGTCGATGTACGCGCACCAGCGCACGCTGCGGCTAGCGGATGGCCCCGACGAAGTGCATTGCCGCACCATCGCGCGCCTCGAACTCGGCAAGCACGCCGGGACCGAGATGCGCGAACGCGCCGAGGCGGAAGGGCGCCTGCACGTGCCGGGCATTCGATAATGGCAAAGGCGCCACAAGGAAAAGAGCTCGAGGGCCCGATCAACGAGGTTCTCGAGCGCTCCATGGAATGGGTGTTGGAAAACATGCCCAAGGGGCCGAACGGTCGCGCGCTGGAAGAGTCGGTGATC
>JANNVF010000554.1:0-3338 GCA_031414315.1 Hyphomonadaceae bacterium
GCCGAAAGCGGACGCGGGCGAGGTCGCCCGCGCTCCAGTGGCGCCCGTCGCGTCCGATCCCGAACTCCCGCCCGGCACGCTGATGATCAAGATCACCGTGCGCGATGCGCTGCGCGATGCGATGGCCGAGGAGATGCGCCGCGATCCCGACGTGTTCCTGATCGGCGAGGAAGTGGCGCAGTATCAGGGCGCCTACAAGGTCTCGCGCGGGCTGCTCGACGAGTTCGGCCCCGAGCGCGTGGTCGACACGCCGATCACCGAGCACGGATTCGCAGGGCTGGGCGCGGGCGCGGCGATGGCGGGGCTGAAACCCATCGTCGAGTTCATGACCTTCAACTTCGCCATGCAGGCCATCGACCAGATCATCAACTCGAGCGCCAAGACGCTCTACATGTCGGGCGGCCAGATCACCAACCCGATCGTGTTCCGCGGACCCAATGGCGCGGCGTCGCGCGTGGCCGCGCAGCACAGCCAGGACTATTCCTCGTGGTACGCGCACATCCCGGGCCTCATCGTCATCGCGCCGTATGACGCCGCCGACGCCAAGGGCCTGCTGAAGAACGCGATCCGCAATCCGAACCCCGTCGTCTTCCTTGAGCACGAAATGCTCTACGGCACGGAGTTCGACATCCCCGACGTGGCTGACTGGCTGGTGCCGATCGGCAAGGCCAAGGTGCGCCGTGTCGGCAGGGACGTGACGATCACCGCGCACGCGCGGATGGTCGGCTTTGCGTTGAAGGCGGCGGAAGAACTGGCCGCCGCGGGCATCGACGCTGAGGTCATCGACCTGCGCACGCTACGGCCGCTCGACACCGCCACCATCATCGAGAGCGTGAAGAAAACGAGCCGCCTCGTCACTGCGGAGGAAGGCTGGGGCCGCATGGGTGTGGGCGCGGAGGTGTGCGCCGCCGTCGTCACCGAGGCGTTCGACTATCTCGATGCACCGCCGGTGCGCGTGCACCAGGTCGATGCGCCGCTGGCGTACGCCGCCAATCTGGAAAAGCTCGCGATGCCCGGCGTCGCCGACATCGTGAAAGCCGTGAAGGCCGTCTGCTACAGGAGCGCGTCATGACCGAAGCTGAAACAGTCGAACTTCTGGTGGCGCAGACGACCACGTTGCTGGCCGGCGTCGGCGTCTTCTTCACGGTGATCTCGGTGTATCTCGCCGGGCTCAACTACGTGCTGTCGGAAGAGTCCGTCATCACGAGGATCCTGTCGTTCTTCTTCGTCAGCGTGGCCCTCGGGATGATCCTCGCCATCATGTACGGCGCGCAGATGCAGCACGAGGGGTTGATCGGGCGGCTGGAGGAAATCCGCGAGGCGGGTGTGCTCAGCCCCGCCGGCATGGCGGCGCTCGGCAACTACACCTCGGGCCTGCGTTACGCGAAGGACCAACAGCTCACCATCGACGAACTCGTCGTCTACTTCGTCTGGTGTTCGGCGGCGCTCACCTATGCCGCGCTCGTCTATCTGACGTTCTTCTACAAATGGCGTCCCAACGCCGTCCCCGTCACTTTGCCGAGCAGCTTCTGATGACCGACATCCTCATGCCCGCGCTCTCGCCGACGATGGAGGAGGGGGGCCTTGCCAAGTGGCTGGTGAAACCCGGCGACACGATCACCGCCGGCCAGATCATCGCCGAGATCGAGACCGACAAGGCGACGATGGAAGTCGAGGCCGTCGATGAAGGCGTGGTGGAGGCGCTGCTGGTGGAGGCCGGCGCGCAGGGCGTGAAGGTGAATACGCCGATCGCCCGATTGAAGGGCGCCGCCTCCGTTTCCTCCCCCGCACGCGGGGGAGGTGGTGAGCGCAGCGAACCGGAGGGGGTTGCACCGGCGGTGAAAACCCCAACCGCGCCGCCCCCTCAGTCCGCGCCGCGGACAGCTCCCCCGCACGCGGTGGAGCAAAAGGGTGGTGATCGTGTCGCCGCCTCGCCGCTGGCCAAACGCATCGCGCAGCAATCGGGGATCGATCTCGCGGGGTTGAAGGGCACCGGCCCGCAAGGCCGCATCGTCAAGGCCGACGTCGAAGCGGCGATGGGGCGTGCACCCGCACAGGCGCCCGCGCAGAACGGTTCGCGCGCGCTCGCCCTCGCGCCGCAACCCGTCGTGCCGAAGACGCTCGAACAGATGGGCATCGAACCAGGCAGCTACGATCTCGTGCCGCTCGACATGATGCGGAAGACCATCGCGCGGCGGCTGACCGACAGCTTCCGCGATATCCCGCATTTCCCGCTGACCATCGATCTGGAGATCGACAAGCTGCTGAAGGCGCGCGGCGAGATCAACGCGCGGTTCGCCGACCAGGGCGTGAAGATCTCCGTCAACGACATCATCATCAAGGCGTGCGCGCTGTCGCTGATCCGCGTGCCGGAAGCGAACGCGAGCTATTCGCCCGAAGGCATCGCGCTGCACCATCATGCGGACGTCGCGGTGGCCGTCGCCATCGACGGCGGCCTCATCACGCCGATCATCCGCGCCGCCGAGCAGAAGGGCCTTGCCGCCATCAGCCACGAGATGGCCGACCTCGCGCAGCGCGCGCGCGAGCGCAAGCTGAAGCCGCACGAATACCAGGGCGGCACGTTCTCGCTGTCGAACCTCGGCATGATGGGCATCAAGAGCTTCTCGTCGATCCTCAACGAGCCGCAGGGCATGATCATGAGCGTCGGCGCCGGCGAAAAACGCCCGATCGTGAAGAACGACGCGCTCGCCATCGCCACGATGATGACCGTGACGCTGACCTGCGATCACCGCGTGGTGGACGGCGCGATCGGAAGCGCGTTTTTGAAGGCGTTCCGCGGGTTCATCGAGGATCCGATGGCGATGCTGTTGTAGCGCCACCGCGCAGGATCAGGGGATTAGCTGTGAACGAAACCGCACTCCTTGCCTCGGCGACCGAGCTGCTCGGCAAGGAGGCCGATCTCCTGTTCGCGCTGATCAATTTCTACGGCCTCGTGATCATCGCGGTGATTGGCTGGATCGTGAACACCGGCAAGGACGGGCCGGGCGTGTCGCTCTTCCGCGTCTTCCTGTTCAACCTCGGCTTTCTCGGCTTCTTCGCCGCGAGCTTCGGCGGGTTCTGGTTTCTCTATGAGCGGCTGGAGGAAACCGCGCAGGTCTGGCGCCAGCTCGCGACGCAGGCGGGCGGCGCTTCGCTTCCCGCAGGCAGCATTGATCGCCTCGCATGGCTGCCGCCGAAGCAATGGCTGTGGAGCATCTGGGGCTTCAACGGCATGATCCTGATCCTCGCGAGCGTACTGCTGCGCCAGGGCGGGTTCGGCCGCGAGAGTTGAGAAATAGGGGGATTGGCGGGGGCGAAATCCCCCACTCATCCCCGGA
>JANNVF010000555.1:0-7897 GCA_031414315.1 Hyphomonadaceae bacterium
ACCCTCCTCCACTTCCTTGCGGTTGGCCGCGACCCGGATGCCCTTGCCCCCGCCCCCGGCCGAGGCCTTGATCATCACCGGATAGCCGATCTCCTCGGAGATCTGGATCGCATGCGCGACGCCTTCGATCTCGCCGATGAAGCCCGGCACGGTGGAGACATCCGCCGCGCCCGCCGTGCGTTTGGATTCGATCTTGTCGCCCATCGAACGGATGGCTTCGGGGTTGGGGCCGATGAAGGTGATCTTCTCGGTTAACAGCCGCTCGGCGAATTCAGCCTTCTCCGAGAGAAAGCCGAAGCCGGGGTGGATGGCGTCCGCGCCCGTCTCGCGCGCGGCGGCGACGATCTTGTCCATGACGAGGTAGGACTGCGCGGCGGGCGGCGGACCGATGAACACCCGCTCGTCGGCCATCTCCACGGCCATGCTGTCGCGGTCGGCCTCGGAATAGACGACGACGGTTTTGATCCCCATGCGCCGCGCCGTCTTGATGATGCGGACGGCGATCTCGCCACGGTTGGCGATCAGGATTTTCTGGAACATCGGGGCCTCTGGCGGGGTCGCGTCGCGACCAAGGTGTGACAGGTCGGATAACGAGGAAGGCGCAGCGCGTCCATGGCGCACGCGCCAACACCGCGCCGGCGCTGCCGCGTTAACCATGCCGGCTTCCTCAGGGCGCCGGCGGCACGATTTTCGCTTCACAGGATGCTGACGGTCCCTTGGGGACGCCCGGAGGGCGCGAGATGCGCTTCAATTGGAAACAAATCGCCAAGCGCGCCAAGCTCCCCGCCGCAGGTGCGGCCGCGGTGGCGCTGCTGTTCGGGGCCTATTGGCTGGGCGGACTGCCGCCCGCCGAAACCGCCACCGAAACCTCCGCGCAGGTTCAAAACGAGCCACGCGAGGACGCCCGCGGTAACACTTCGGACGAGCCCGCACCGGTGTCGGTGCCACGGTCGGCGTCAGGCGCCAGATCCTCGGGCGTCGGCGGCGACACCTGGGCGTCCGGCGATACCGGACGCCTCGGCGCCGGGTTCAAGCGCTCGGTCACCTCCCAGTTCGGCGATGGCTCTCTCGGGCAGGCGGACCGGGCCATGACCGGCCTCGGGTTCCAGTGCAGCATCAAGACGGGCCGGCTGAACTGCGAGAAGTCGATGCAGGTGGGCAACTGCGCACTGAACTGGTCGGTGCACATGGAGACCCATGGCGGATCGGTGGGCGCTGCCGGCGGCGAAGGCTTCAGCCGCAGCTGCAGTTAATAGTCGAACAGCTTGCGGTCGCGCTCCACGCGCCGGGCCGCCTGCGTCACGATGTGATCCACCAGCGCGGGTTTTGCGAAACCTGAGGCCGCGCCGGCGGGATCAAGATTGTGTTCGCCGAGAAGCTGGGTGAGCGCATGCTTGGGCAGCGCCGCCAGCGCCGCCTTCAGCGCATCGGCGCCATCGCGCGTGTAGAACGCCACCGGATTTATATCGGATACCGCCGACGCTGCCGGGCGCGCCTCCGCGCCGGCGCCGAGATCGGCAAGACTGCGCGCCGGCTGTGGCGCGCGCTCTTGCAGCTCCGGCGCCTGCCGTTCGGCTTCGACCAGCGCTGCATCTACATCCCGGGCGGACGCGTGCGCGAGAAAGATCGCGTCCAGCCGGTCCGCGAACGCGTCGTTGCGCTTGGCTTCGCGACGGATTTCGTCGAACAGGCGGTTGAGGGTCTTGTTCAGGCTCATAGCGCCGGCGCCAGCGCCACTTTGGCGAGGAACTCGTCACCCATCGCGCGGATGATGTGGGCGCCCTCCCCGTACTTCTGTTCGAACGTGCGTGGTGTTTCCGACCATTCCGCCGCGCGCGCGATGTCCTGCATCTGCGGGATGCGCACGTCGAACATGGCCGAGCCCAGATTTTCCTTCAAAAGCGCGGCTTCCGAGCGGTGCAGCGCCATGCTGTCCTCGTACTTGGTGGCCATCACCATCAGCAGGGATTGTCCGCCGCGCTTCTCGTTGATGAGCCGCAGCGCGCGCTTCCTGAACGTGATCAGGCCAAGCCGCGAAACATAATCCGGAATCGTCGGCACCACGATCGCGTCAGCCGCAATCAGCGCCGCTTCCGCGAACAGCGAAATCCCCGGCGGGCAATCCACCAGGATGTAATCAAAGTCGTTCAGGATCGTGCGGAAGCCCTGGGCGAACCGCTCGCAGATCCACTTCTGGATGGCCTCGATATGGAACTGGCGCTTCACGAACGCCTCGATCATGTCGCGCTCGACGGTGCGGAATTCCGGCGCGGAGGCGCACAACGCCACGTCCGGATTGCCCTTCAGGTCGGTGACCTTGCGTTCGATCAGGCTCTTGAACGGCTTCGGCTTCATCTGCAGCGCGTAGGCTTCGAAGTAGTAGTCGAGCGTGCGTTCGTCCTCGCGGAGCTGGTTCCAGCGGTCGGGGCCGGCCAGCATGATCGAGGCGTTGGTCTGCGGATCGAGGTCGATGACCAGCACCCGGGCCTTGTGGTGGACCGCGAGCGTTTCCGCGAGCCCGATGGTCGTCGTCGATTTGCCGACGCCGCCCTTCATGTTGATGATCGAAACGAGACGGGCGGTCATGGTCGTGCGTCCTGAATGGGCGGCTTCTGCCGGGGCCAGCGCGAAGCGGCCAGCGTGACCGACAGACCCTAGCTTTTTGGTTAACGCCGGGAAACCATGTGACTGCGGGAACCGCCCGGGAGCGGCGCGGCGCGTATGTCCCCCATCGGCCACACCCGGCGCCGCACTGCAACAAAGGCGCGCCATCGCCTTGTGGGACACGGCGACTCTGGTAAGTCACACAACGGTCACGAGGCGGCGTGGCGGCGGAGAACTGCCATGCGACGGGGCACGTCCATGAAGCTGATGAGCGGCAACGCCAACCTGCCCCTCGCGGAGGCGATCTGCGATTACCTCGACGCCCCGCTCTGCAAGACCGACGTCAAGCGCTTCAAGGACGGCGAGATTTTCGCGGTCATCGAGGAGAACGTCCGCGGCGAGGACGTGTTCGTCATCCAGCCCACCTCGGCGCCCGCCAACGACAACCTGATGGAGCTGCTGATCTGCATCGACGCGCTGGTGCGCGCCTCGGCCCGGCGGATCACGGCGGTGGTCCCCTATTTCGGCTACGCCCGGCAGGACCGGAAGGTCGGCGGCCGCACGCCGATCTCGGCCAAGCTGGTGGCCAACCTGATCACCAAGGCCGGCGCCGACCGGGTGCTGACCATGGAGCTGCACGCCGGGCAGATCCAGGGCTTCTTCGACATCCCCACCGACAACCTGTTCTGCACGCCGGTGATCGAGAAGGACATCCGCGACAAGTTCGGCGCCTCGGCGGCGGAGCTGATGATCATCTCGCCCGACGTGGGCGGCGTGGTGCGCGCGCGCGCGCTCGCCAACCGCTTCGGCGCCGACCTTGCCATCGTCGACAAGCGCCGCGAGCGCGCCGGCGAGAGCGAGGTGATGAACATCATCGGCGACGTGAAGGGCCGCGCCTGCGTCCTGTTCGACGACATCGTCGACAGCGCCGGCACGCTTTGTAATGCGGCCACTGCATTGCGGGAACATGGCGCGATCAGCGTCTCGGCCTACGTGTCGCACGGCGTGCTGTCCAACGGGGCCTCCGCCCGCGTGGACAAGTCCCTGCTCGACGAGCTGGTGGTCACCGACTCCATTCTGCACGGCGAGGCGGTCCGCAAGTCGAAGAAAATCCGCTCCATCTCCATCGCCCCGCTGATGGGCGAGGCGATCCGGCGGATCGCCAACGAAGAGAGCGTGTCGAAGCTGTTTGACTGAGGGGCTTCCGCGCGAGTTCCCTTTGGCCTGACGGCAGACTGCGCTAAAGTCGCGGCGTCGTCCGTCACAAGTGAACGCGCCCTTGCCGTACTCCAGCCCCGCAACGCGCACTCTGGTCAACGCTCTGGCGCAGCTGTCGAGCGCGCGGTCGATGCCGGAAGTGGTGGAACAGCTGCGCGCCACCGCACGCCACCTGGTCGGCGCAGACGGCGTCGCCGTCGTGGAGCTTCGGGACGGCCGCTGCCACTACGTCGTCGAGGACGCGCAATCGCCGCTGTCGGCCGGGCAGACGTTCGCGGCCGAAACCTGCATCTCCGGCATGGCGATGGCAGCGGGGCAGACCATCGTGATCCCCGACGTGCGCGCCGATCCGCGCATCCCGCAGGCGGCCTACGCACCGACGTTCGTGCGCAGCATGGCGATAGCCCCGATCGGCACGGATGCGGCGCTCGGCGCCTATTGGGCGACGCTGGATGCGCCGGACGACCGGCGCGTTCAAATGCTGGAGGCGCTCGCACGTGTCGCCGCCAGCGCGGTGGAAGACATCCGTCACGTCGCCGCCGCCGCGCACAGCGAAATCCAGTTGCGCGGCGTGCTCGATAGCGTGTCCGACTGCTACTACGCGGTGGACGATGACTGGAACGTCGTGGAGTTCAGCCGCTCGGCGGAAGCGTATTTCCGGTTGAAGCGCGAAGACGTTCTCGGGAAAAACCTCTGGGACCTGTTCCCGCAGGGACGAGACAGCGCCTACGAGGACCTCTGCAACGCGGCCATGAACGACCGCGCACAAGGCCGCCTCGAAGCCCCGTCGGATTTCCGCCCCGGTCGCACGGTGGAGCTGCGCGCTGCGCCGATGGTCGGCGGCATCTCGATGGCGCTGACCGACATCACGGAACGACGCCGCGCCGAGGCCGATCTGCTGGTGCAGACCGAAGAGCTCAAGGCGCTGACACGCGATCTCCAGACCCGCATCGCGGCGGCGGTGGCCGAACGCGAAGCGGCCCTCGGCCAGCTCCACGAGGCCCAGAAGACCGAGGCGCTGGGCCAGATTGCGGGCGGCGTCGCGCATGACTTCAACAATCTCCTGTCGCCCATCCTCGGCGGTCTCGAACTTCTGCGCCGGCGCGGGATGAGCGACGAACGCGCCGGACGCCTGATTGACGGGGCCCTCCAGTCGGCGGAACGCGCGCGGATCCTTGTCCAGCGCATGCTCTCGTTCGCGCGCCGCCAGCCGTTGCAGCCGCGACCGGTGGATGTGGCGGCGCTGGTGGACAATCTGCACAGCCTGCTGTCCAGCAGCGTCGGCTCGCGGGTGCGGATCGTGATCGAGGCGGAGGCCGACCTGCCGCCCGCGCTGGCGGACGCCAACCAGCTGGAGCTCGCGCTTCTGAACCTGGTGGTGAACGCCCGCGACGCCATGCCGGACGGCGGTATGCTGACGATCACCGCATCGTCGCATGTCCCGCTCCCCAAGGACGCACGGCAGGGTGCGTTCGTGAAGATCGCCGTCATCGACACCGGCACGGGCATGAACGAAGCGACGCTCAAGCGCGCGGTGGAGCCGTTCTTCAGCACCAAGGGCATTGGCAAGGGCACGGGCCTGGGCCTGTCGATGGTCCACGGCCTCGCCGCGCAACTCGGTGGCGCGTTAGAGCTGTCCAGTACGCTGGGCGTCGGTACGACTGTCGCGCTGCTGCTGCCCGTGGCGGAGCGCCCGTCGCAAGCCGACCGCGCGGAGACGCCGCTGGCGCTGGCGCCCACCCTCGGCGCGGTGCTGCTCGTCGATGACGAGGCGATCGTGCGCGAAAGCACGCGGGAGATGCTGGAGGACCTCGGGTATTCCGTCGTCGAGGCGGCATCCGCGCAGGAGGCGATCACGATCCTCGACGCCGGCGGTGCGTTCGACTGGATCATCACCGACCACATGATGCCCGGCATGACCGGCGCCGACCTCGCGCGCGCCGTGCTGCAGCGGCGCCCGGAGCTAAAGGTGCTGATCGTGTCGGGCTTCGCTGACGTCGATGACATCGACGCCGGACCTCCCGCGCCTTGCCAAGCCATTCCAGCAGATGGAGCTGGCCCACCGGCTGGCGGCGGCGGCGGGCGCCTGACCGGAAGGTCCCCATGCCTTGGCTTGCCCGCCGCGCCGCGCTACCTGCAGCCATGCGCACGCTTCTCGCCGTCGTTCTGCTGTCCCTGCCACTCCTCGCCGGCTGCGCCGGCAAACCCAAGGAGGCCGAGGCCGACCGCTTTCCCACCTCCCGCGATTTTCCCACCACCGTGATGGATCGCATGGCGTTCACCGCCGGCGGCGACACGCCGTGGAAACTGTCGGCGCTGGAGACCCCGCGCGCGGCCGCGCCGCCGTGGAAGATCGTGGTGGTGACGGGCACGCCGTCGTGGTCGGAGTTCTGGGCGCCGGTGCTGGCCAAGGTCGGCCCGGATCGGCAGATGATCGTCGCGGATCGTCCGGGCTTTGCGCAAAGCGAACCCGTTCGCGCCGTCACCGACATCGCCCGCCAGGCCGATGCGCTGGCGCCGCTGCTGGCCGGCCCCGACGGGCAGAAGGTGATTGTCATCGGGCAGAGCTACGGCGGGCCGATCGCCACGCTGCTGGCGGCGCGTCATCCCGACAAGGTCAAGGCGCTGGTGCTGATGAGCGCCTATTTCGGCGAACGCGGGCCGACCATCCGGCGCCTCGACGCGCTGGGCTCGATGCTGCGCCCCGCGCTCCCGCGCGACATGCAGAATGCGCTGGCGGAAATCACCGGCCAGCCAAAACAATTGCCGCAGGTGCGCGCCGCACTCGCGTCGCTCAGCGTGCCGATCGTGGTGCTGCACGGCGACAAGGACACCTTCATCATGCCCGCGGCCGCCGAACGCCTCGCCAAGGCGGCGGGCCCGCGCGCGCAGTACATGGTCGCGGCGGGCGGCGACCACTTCCTCAACGCCTGCTGCGTGCCCGACGTGATCGCCGCGGTGGAGCGCGGGATCGCGGCGGCGGACGGTGTGAGCGTGGCGACGGTGGAGGGCGTGCCTGCGCCTTAGAGTGCGCGTGTTTGAGCGATGAAGATCGAGCAGGAAGTGCGCGTCTACGCGAAGGCGTAGGAGGAGCGCGGGATGGCGGAGATGAGCGAGAAGTTTCTGGAGGGTGGGGGGGAGATTGAGGTGCTGCTCAAGTCGTAATTTTCCACCACGCGATCACTGTTTCTTTCCATCCGAAGCAACCAACGGCGCAGCAGCGTCGCCATGAACCTCATGTGCCGGGGCGTCGCCTTTTGTTGCAACGGACGTTTGATTAGCTGGCGAAGGTAGCAACGATGGAGTTGCCACCTCAACTGCACCGTTCGCGGCTAGCGCCCAAGATCGAACGCTGAACCCTCCGACTACAAAAGCACCATATGAAGAGATGACCAACACCAGCGCGAGGACGTGCCATACAATACCATTTCGACTCTCGCGCTTTGAAGCCTCCGTCTCCACCACGTAGGGGTGCTCCCACGTCAACTCAAACTTGTGGTGAGATACTTGATAGAGATATTGCGTCACGTACGACGCGCCGGTGGCAAGAGTCGCAAGTAGAAGGCCGCCACCAAAGGCAGTCATCGCGTCAACAATGGGCTTCACGGATACTTTTGAGGTAACGACGCCACCAATCAGCGCCATCATCGCCAGCGCAGCTCCGCCATTGAGTATTGCCGCGCTTTTGAGAGCTGAATCCGCAAAGCTAAGTACAGATTTGAACAAGTCCGCGCTGTCGCTGCGATGCTGTTCGTGTGCAGCCCGAGCGGATCGAAGGTTCTCTTCGTGAATTTTATTCTTGTATTCGTAGGAGTCGGTCATGCGTCGCTAAGAACCATGAGTCGCTAGCCGCCCAAAACTGTCTCAACGCTGCCGTTGCACGTTGAGTCTTCGCCCCCGCGAGGGGGAGAAGGTGGCCGCAGGCCGGATGAGGGGGTGTCGTGCAGAACGAGACTCATTCCGCGGCGCGCCCCCTCTCCCTCGCTGCGCTCGACCTCTCCCTTCGCGCACCGCCCTCCCTCCCCTCGATGGGGAGGTGAGCGGAGCGAAGGTCGGGTGGGGTGCGCGCTGGGTG
>JANNVF010000556.1:0-2460 GCA_031414315.1 Hyphomonadaceae bacterium
CCGGACGTGCTGGCGTCCCTGCAGCAGAGCAGCTACTGGCATTTCGCCACCCACGGCGGCTTCTTCCCCGCGCAGCCGCGCGCCTCAGCGCTGCTGCTCGCCGGCGCCGATCGGCTGACGCTGGCCGATCTCTTCCAGACCGACCGACCGCTCGGCGCGCCGCGTCTCGTCGTGCTGTCGGCGTGCGAGACAGGCCTGTTCGATGCGACCCTCGACCCCGACGATTTCATCGGCCTGCCGACCGGCTTCCTGCAATCGGGCGCCGCCGGCGTGATCGCGTCGCTGTGGCCGGTGTCGGATGTCTCGACCGCGCTGCTGATGGGCAAGTTCTACGCGCTGCACCTGGGCGCGAACGAAGCGCCGCCGACGGCGCTGCGCCACGCACAGCTCTGGCTGAAGGGGGCCGACAAGGCGGCGCTTGCAGCGTTCGTGCGCGAGGAAGTTGCACGCGGCGGGCTGACCGCCGCGCGCGCGGATCTCTTTCTTGGGGAGATCAACGCGGCGACAACCGCTGCGCCGTTTGGCGACCCGAGCTTCTGGGGCGCGTTCGTATATTACGGCGCGTGAGTGGCGTCTCAGCTTGAAGTTCAAAACCAGGTGCTTGCTTCGTCGCCCTGAATTGGCGCGCGTTCGCAGGGCGTCGCCTAGCGTTCGCCCCGGCCTCGCCCGCGCGCATGAACGCGCGGATGCTCGGGACGCTCCGGGGCGTAGGCCATGAGGTCCCCGCGCGTCGTGGCCGTTGCGCAGACCTCCACCGGAATCTCGCTTGAGCCCCAGCGCGTCTGCAACAGGCCGCTGCTCTGGTTGTCGCCGACCTGCTGGATGGCGCCGTCGAGATTGCGCCCGGCCTGGATGAGACACGCGGTGTTATTGGAGCCGGCCTGCGTGATCGCGCCAGTGTTGTCGCGTCCGAACTGGCGCAGACCGGCAGCGTTGCCGGCGCCGGTCTGCACGATGCTCGCGGCGTTGCCGCGCCCTTCCTGAAGGGTCGAGGATGTGTTGGCGGCTCCCGCCGGCCGCGCGACAGCGTGTTGCTGTCCCCAACCGTTCGGGCGCTGCTGCCCGAGCCGGCCGCGTCGCTCATCGGCGTCGGCGACACCGGACAGTGTCAGGCCGGCGAGAAGGACAGTGGCGAGGAATGTGGTGCGGCGTTGCATGGCGCGGACCTCCTAGGACCGGCGTTCGAGACGGCAGAGTTCGCCATCGGCATCGCGGAGCGTGAGCACGGCGCGGTAGCGGCCGCGCGAAATCTCGGCGGAGCCGACCGTGGCGCTCGTACCCGCCGCCAGGTCGAACGGACCACCCTGTGTGACGTCGGACGACCCGCCGGAACCCTGCGCGGTGATGACGAAATCGTACGCGCCGCGCACCGCGCCATCTGCATGCGCGACCGCTTCGAGCCGCAGACCGTGCGCCGTGCGCGTCGCGCGGATGTCGCAGGCAACGGCAGGCAACGGCGAAGCCTCGGGCGCAGCGCGCGCGGCTTCAGCGACGACGACCGGAGCAGCGGATGGCGGTGACTCTGTGCGCGTTTCGGTGCGCGCCTGGGCGGCGCAGGCCGTCACGAGCGCAAGCGCTGCGACTGTCATCAGCCTCTTCATGGACGTTGCTCCTTGAGCCATAGACGTCGCGGGGAGGCGCGATAGCCTCCCCGCACGCGGTCTTAGTTGTAGCCGCTCTGCACGACGACCGAGATGTTGCCCTCGCCGCGCTGGCGCACCGTCACATCCTGCCCGTTGCCGACCTGGATGATGCCGGACGTGTTGTTGTCGCCGTCCTGATCGGCCACGGCGGTGTGGTTCGTGCCGATCTGCGCGATGCCGGAGACGTTGCCGACGCCGGTCTGGAGCGTGTCGGCGCGCAGGTTGCGCCCTTCTTGGCCGGTGACGGCGAAGTTGTTTTCCCCGCGCTGGGTGGAAGCCACGTGGTTTCGTGTGCCGTACTGGTCCATGCGCAGGAAGTTGTTGTAGCCGGACTGCACGCCGCGTGCGTAATGGCCGTTGCCGCCCTGGACAACGACGGCGCCATTGCGATCGCCCTGCTGTGCGGCGGCGGCGCCGTTGGCATAACCAGACTGGTCGATGCGCACCCTGTTGCGCGCTTCCGCGCTGGCGGCGCCGAAGCTGACCATCATGAGAGCAGCGGCGGCGGTGGAGAGAAGGCGGTTCATTGTTCAAGCTCCTGGGTTGCGTCTCGCGCCCCCTTGAAAGCGGCGCTCGAACACGCAGAGAGATGACCGGCTCGCACTGAACCCGGCTTGAACGCGCGGTTCAGGTCCGTTCATGCGATGCGCGCGCTGGAGGACGCAGGTGATCGGTGCGCTTTCGGTGCTGCCCGGCGATCTGGTCGCTACACGAAGCGACGATGCTTTCCGCATGTCCCCGACGATTTCATCGGCGTGCCGACTGGCTTCCTGCAATCGGGCGCCGCCGGCGTGATCGCCTCGCTGTGGCCGGTGTC
>JANNVF010000557.1:0-1818 GCA_031414315.1 Hyphomonadaceae bacterium
CCCCGCATGAGGGCAGCCTGCGACGCTGGCGGATGTTCGACCTGCCGCGCTCCAGTTGGCGCGACTACGACGCGAAGTTGATTTCAAAGGGTGGTGGCATCTTCAGCCGCGCGGAAAAATCCATCGCGCTGTCACCGGAGGCCCGCGCGGTGGCCGGGCTGACCAAGGACCGCGTGACGCCGAGCGAATTGTTGACGGCGTTGCTCAAGGGCCCGTGTGAACTGCTCTGGTTCGGCGGTATCGGCGCCTACGTGAAGGCGTCGACGGAATCCAACATCGACGTGGGCGACAAGGCCAACGACGGTCACCGCGTCAACGGCCGTGACGTGCGCGCGCTCGTGATCGGCGAGGGCGCCAACCTCGGCGTCACGCAGGCAGGCCGCGAAGAATATTGCCGGCGCGGCGGGCGCATCAACACCGATGCGGTCGACAATTCCGCCGGCGTCGACACCTCCGATCACGAGGTCAATATCAAGATCCTGCTCGCCGAGGCCCAGCGCACCGGCGCGTTGAAGCCCGACGAACGCGTGCCGCTGCTCGCGGCGATGACCGGTGACGTGGAAACCCATGTGCTGCGTCACAACTACGACCAGACCCGCGCGCTCACGCTGGCGCAGGCGTCCGCCGCCAGCGATCTCGATAGCGCCGAGCGGTTCATGGTGCGGCTGGAGGCGGCCGGCAAACTGTCGCGCGCGGTGGAAGGGCTGCCGGAGGCCGACGAAATCCGCTCCCTGCGCGAGCGCAAGATCGGCCTCGTGCGTCCGGAACTCGCCAAGCTGCTGGCCTACGCCAAGATCGACGCGTTCGACGCGCTGGTGGCGAGCGACGTGCCGGACGATCCGCACTTTGAAGCGACGCTGGTAGGATACTTTCCGCCGCAGGTGGCCTCGTTCAAGGACGCGATGCTGCGTCACCGTCTGCGCCGCGAGATCATCTCCACGTGCCTTGCCGATGATCTCGTCAACATGGGCGGCCCGACCTTCGTGGACCGCGTGCGTGAAACCATGCGCGCCGGCGCGCCGGAAATCGCCACCGCGTTCGAGGTCGCGCGCCATGTGTTCCGGTTCGACGGACATACCGCGCGGATCGACGGGCTCGACGTGAAGGCGCCAGCGGCGACGCAGACCGCGCTGCATCAGGAAGTGTGCCGCGCGCTCACCCGCGCGACGATCTATCTCGTGCGGCGCGGCCGCATGGCCGCGCGCGGCGGCGTCGGCGCCACGATCGCTGCGTATCGTCCGGCGGTGGACGCCCAGCGTGACGCGATCTGGGAGACGATGACCGATCAGGAGCGCGAGCGCGCACAGGCGCGGGCGGAACGCTTCATCGCCGAGGGCGCGCCCGAGGATATCGCGCGCGACACCGCCGCGCTTGCCCCGCTCGTCGCCGCGCTCGACGTGGCCGATATGGCAGAGCGCACGGCGTGGCCGGTAGGCCCTGCGGCGCAGGTGTTCCGCAAGGTCGGCGCGAAATTCGGCATCGACCGCATGCGCGGTGCGGCGATGGCGTTTTCGCTGGAGCAGCACTGGGACCGCCTGGCGCTGCGGCGTACGCTGGAGGAACTCTACGAAGACCAGCGCCTGCTGGCCGAAGCGGTCACACGCCATGCCGGCGCACCGCCGAAGGCCGCCGACGCCACTACTGCGCAAACCGCCGTGGCGGCCTGGATGGCGGCCAACCAGGCGCGGGTCTCCAGCGTGCTGGGCGCGCTCGGGGAGCTGGAATCGAGCGGCGCGTGGACGTTCGCGAAAACCATCCTGGCGGCGGCGGAAGTCCGTGCGCTGTCTGATCTGGCCTGACGGCTCAGGCCTGATGAGG
>JANNVF010000558.1:0-14152 GCA_031414315.1 Hyphomonadaceae bacterium
CACTGTGGGCGGACGGTGCACGGCGACGGGCGGCGCCTCCGCGGCGCGGCGCGCTTCGAGAGAGACGGCGGCGGCTTCGCCCGTGGCGCCGGGTTGCGCTGCGGCGTCGCTGCTTGCGGCCGCTGGCGCCGACGTGGTGGCGGCGACGAACTCGGGCTTTGCATCGGCGCGCGCGCCTGATTGCGCGGAGGCTGTCGTCGCGCTGACGGGTCTGGCTTCGGCGCCGGCCTGTGCTTCGGCCTTGGCGCCGCGCGGCCGTCCTGCGTTGCGCAACGATTCCGTGGCGGGCTCCACCGGCGCAGCTTTGACTGGCGTGACGACAGCGGCGGCGAGTGTTTCGGCGCCGGACAGATTGATCGGACCGCTCGGGTTCGCCGGCGCTGCCGTCTGCGGCGAGGCGGGCAGCGCGGTCGCTTCGGGAAGCGGCAGCGGCGGGGTCGCAGCGATGGGCGTCGCCGGTGCGCCGGCTTGTGGCGCGACTTCCTTTGCCGGCACGCTGTTCGGCGTGAGTGGAGCAGGCGGCGCGAGGGCTGCGCCCGCGTCGGGTGTGACCAAAGCGGGTGACTGAGGCGTCGGCGCTGGCGGGGCCGGCGTCAGCGCGATGTCGAGAATCGCTGGCGCACCGTCTTGGCGTACCAGCACCGGTGCGATGGGCGAGGTCAGAGAGAAGGAAAGCTGCGGCGCCGCCACGATCTTCTCGTCTTCGTCAACCGGCTCGTCCTTCTCCTGCGCAGCGGGTTTGCGCGGCGCAGGCCGGCTCTGTGTCTCTTGCGGCAGGTGCGCGGCGAATGCCTCGGCGTCTTCGCGCGGGACTTCCGACGACGGGTCCGCGGCGCCCGATGGCGGCTCCCGCAGGGTCGTCAGCACGATGCCTGCATCCATCTCGACAGTCCTGATCCGTGAGCGCGACGTGAGCGCGCGCCTTGTCGCGGTGTCATCGCAAGTCGCGCGCCAGATTGCGCGGCAGAACGAAATTCTTGTGCGCCAACGGTTTTGCGAACATCGATCTGCGCGCGGCGGCACTTCTCCCGGCAAACGCCGCCGGGCGCCCGGCAGCAATTGCCGCTTTGCGCGCACACTCGTTGCGTGCGCGTCACGTGGCCTCATGCTTGCGATGAAGATGCGTACGCGATGAGTGCGCTGGCGACACGCCGACGCGACATCGCCGACGAAAGTCTTGCCGGCCAAGGGCCACGCGGGCAATCGGCGGAAATTTTCGGGACGTGCTCTTGCACGCGCACCCGGCAAGTTCTGCCTGCACCGTGGACATTGTTGCCGGGCGGGAGGGCGCGATGAGTATTGGTTCTATCCTGGGCAATGCCCTGACCGGCCTGCAGGCGAGTCAGACCGCGCTGACGGTGGTCTCGCAGAATATCTCCAACGCCAACACGCCAGGGTACGTGCGCGCGGAGGCGCGGATCACGCCGCAAGTGCTGGCCGGCGCGGGCGCGGGCGTGAACGTCGAAGCCATCGTGCGCGCGGCCGACCGTTTTCTCGCCGAGGCGCAACGCATCGCCAACGCCACACAGGGCGCCAGTACGGCGCGCGCCGACCTGCTCGACCGCGCACAACTCGTGTTCGGCGATCCCAACGGCGATCAGACCTTCTTCACCGCCATCGACAACGCCTTCTCCGTCTTCCAGGCGGCCGCGAGCGATCCCACATCGAGCGTAGGCCGCCGCAACGCCATCTCGGCGGTGCAGGATCTGCTCGCCGAATTCTCCCGCGCCGCGCAGGCCATCGAAAGCCTGCGGCTGGAAGCCGACGCGCGTCTCGGGGAAGCCGTGTCGCACGCCGATGGTCTGTTGCAACGCATCGCCGATCTGAACAGCCAGGTGGCGCAAACGAAAACGGCGGGCGGCGACACCAGCAGCGCCGAGAGCGCGCGCGATCAGCTCATCGACGAACTGTCGGGGCTCATCGACTTGCGCTCGACGCCGCGCGCGGACGGCACGGTGGAGCTTCGCACCCAGACCGGGGCGTTGCTGGTCGGGTACGGCGCTTCGCGGCTGAGCTACAATGACCTCGCCAACGCCTACGGCCAGCCCGGCTCGATCCTCATCAACGAAGGCCAGCCGACCGAGGGCCAGTTCGATCCCGCAGTCGGCAACGGACAACTCGCAGGGCTCATCCGGGCGCGCGATGTGGATTTGCCAGGCCTCGCCGACGCGCTCGCCGGGCTCGCGGCGCAATTTTCCGATGCGCTCAACGAAGCGCACGCAAACACCGCCGGCTATCCACCCGCAAGCACGCTCATCGGACGCCAGACAGGCCTTCTGGCGACGGACTCGCTGAACTTCACCGGCTCAGCCGTCGTCGGCATCGTCGACGCCGATGGCGCGCTGGTGCGACGTATCACGATCGACTTCGGCGCCGGCACGATCTCGACCGAAAATCCCGCCGACACCCGCAGCTTCACCAACTCGATCGGCAATCTCACCACGCGGCTCAACGAGGCGCTGCAATTGGCTCCCGCGCAGGGGGTCGCGAGCTTCACGGCCGGCGTCCTCACCGTGGCCGGCGGCAACGGCGTGGTGCTTGGCGACGTGGCGGGCGACGAGAGTGCGCGGGAAGGGCGATCGTTCGCCCACTTCTTCGGGCTCAACGATCTTGTCCGGGCGCCGGCGCCGCTGTTCTTCGAAGCCGGCATCGCCGCGACGGACGCGCACGGACTGGCCGGCGGCGGCGTGATCAGTTTCGAGATCACCGATCCCAACGGCCGCACCATCGCCAACCGCGACGTCACCGTCACCGGCGCGACGTGGGCCGACTACATCACCGCACTCAACAACACGACGACCGGCATCGGCCAGTACGCCACGGCGGCGATCGATTCCACTGGCCGGCTCTCCATCACGCCGCGCGTCGGCTACACCACGGACGTGACCGCCGACAGCACCACGCGCGGCGCCACCGGCGTCTCCACGTCCGCGTTGTTCGGCCTCTCGCGCAGCACGACGGCCACACGCGCGCTCGGTCTTGAGGTGAACACCGCCATTGCCAACGCGCCCGGCAAGCTCGGTCTCGGGTTGCCCGATCTCACCGCCGACATTGGCGCGCGCATTGTCGAGGGGGGCGACTCTCGCGGCGCGCAGGCGATCCTTGCGGCGCGGGATCTGACGCGCACGTTCGGCGCGGCCGGAGCGCTTGGCCAGCAAACCACGACGCTGGCGATTTACGCGTCACGTCTGGCCGGCGAAGCGGGCCGCTCGGCGGAGCAGGCGTCGAGAGCACAGGCCGGCGCCGAAGCTGTCTACGCGGCGGCCACCGAACGGCGCGCGCAGACCGAAGGCGTCAGTCTCGACGAGGAACTCGTGAAGATGACGCAGTTTCAGCAGTCCTACGCGGCCTCGTCGCGCCTCATTCAAGCGGCGCGCGAAATGTTCGACATTCTTCTCAACCTGACGTGAGGCGCGAGCCATGAAGCCGATCCCCTCGTTCCTGATCACCACGCTCGCGCGCAGCGACCTGTCGCGCATGTCCAACGACCTGTACGATCTGCAGCGCCAGACCGCGTCCAACAACAAGGCCGACGATCTCAAGGGCTACGGCAACGAGGCGGGGCGCATCGTCAACGCCCGCGCCGCGATCGCGCAGAGCGCCGCGCGCGTCGACGCTGCAAACCGGCTCGTCTCGCGTTTCGAGATCCAAGATACCGCGCTGGGTATTGCCGCCTCCGCCGCTGCGCAGTTGAAGCAGGACATCTTCACCGCACTCGCCTCCGACAACGGGACGTTCCTGGCCGGCCAACTCGAAACTGCTTTCCAGCAAGCCACGCAGGCGCTCAACACGACCTACGAAGGCAGCTCGCTGTTTTCCGGGGAACGGCGCGGCGGCGCACCGGTGCAGGTCCAGGAGATCGGCGACCTGCCGGCAGCGCTCAACACGGGCAGTCTGTTCGAGGAATCCACTCGGCCGCTGACCGTCGATCTCGGCGTCGGCGCGCCCGTCGTCGTCGCGGAGAAGGCCTCCACGATTGCGCGCAGCCTCTACACGGTGTTTCGCAACCTCTACGATCTCACCAGCGGCACAGCGCTTGGCAATCCGATCACCGCCGAGCAGCGCGCCACGCTGCTGGCCATCTCGGAGGGCATCGACACCGCCCACCAGAACCTCGCCGATGCCCAGGGGCGCAACGGCGACTCGCTGGCGCGCGTCGAGCGCGACATCGTGCGCCTCACCGCGCACGCCGATCTGCTTACCAAGCATCTGGGTAAAGTTGCGGAGGTGGATCTCGCGGAGGTCGCCATGAAGCTGAGCGCGGTCCGGACGCAGTACGAGGCGACGGCCAAGGTGTTTTCGGACGTGAAGGATCTGTCGCTGGTGAACTTCCTCGACTGACGGGCGCGTTTGCGGTATCCCGCGCGCCGTCGCTCCGGGCCTTGACCCCGGGGGGGGGAAGGCCATGACCACACCTGCAAACTCCGCGCCTGCGCGCGCCCAAACTCTCAATTCTCTAGGCTTCGCCAAGCCGCCCGGGGAGACCCGCGTGGTCGCCGCCATGTCGGGCGGCGTGGACAGCTCCGTCGTCGCGGCGCTGCTGAAGCGCGACGGCTACGACGTCATCGGCGTCACGCTGCAACTCTACGATCATGGCGCGGCGGTCAACAAGCCGGGCGCGTGCTGTGCGGGGCAGGACATCCACGACGCGCGCCGCGTCGCCGACCGCCTCGGCATCCCGCACTACGTGCTCGACTACGAGAGCAAGTTTCGCGACGCGGTGATGGAAGATTTCGCCGACAGCTATCTGGCCGGCGAAACGCCGATCCCATGCGTGCGCTGCAACCAGAACGTCAAATTCAAGGACCTGCTGGCGCTGGCGCGCGATCTCGGCGCCGATTGTCTGGCGACCGGCCATTATGTCCAGCGCAAGGACGGCGACAGTGGCGCGGAGTTGCACCGCGCGCACGATCCTGCGCGCGACCAGAGCTATTTCCTGTTCGCGACGACGCGCGCGCAGCTCGACGATCTGCGCTTTCCGCTCGGCGGCATGCCGAAGAGCGACACGCGCGCGCTCGCGGCGGAGTTCGGGCTTGAGGTGGCCGATAAACCTGACAGCCAGGACATCTGCTTCGTACCGAGCGGCAAGTATGCCGACGTAGTGGCCAAGTTGCGCCCGGGCGCGATCGATCCGGGTGACATTGTGCACGTCGATGGCCGGGTGATGGGCCGCCACGAGGGCGTGATCAATTTCACGGTAGGACAACGGCGCGGCCTGGGCGTGGCGACGGGGGAGCCGTTGTTCGTCGTCAAGCTCGACGCCGCCGCAAAGCGCGTGATCGTCGGACCCCGCGAAGCGCTGGCGGTGAAGCGCATCGCGATCAAGGACGTGAACTGGATTGGGGAGACGGTGACGTCGGAGGATGATCTCCACGGGCGCCGCGTGCTCGTGCGCGTCCGCTCCACACGACCGCCCGTGCCGGCATCGCTAGACACGCGCGCGGGATGGTTCGTGGTGCTGGACGATGCGGAAGAAGGCGTGGCGCCGGGGCAGGCGGCGGTGTTCTACGACGCTGATGCACCGGCGCGCGTGCTGGGCGGCGGTTGGATCGCTAGGACGGCGTAGGTGCGGACTTCGATGCGCCGCTGACCCGCGCGCCGACCCAGCGGTCGATCATCGAATCCGGTTGCGCGAACACGACCTGGATCATCGCCGCCACCAGCCACGCGACAGCGGCGTACCAGACCCACGTCAGCACAGGCGATTCCACGTCGAGGAGTGACGTGCGCTCGGCCAGCAGCGTGACGCACTCCGCCAGCGCCATCGGGCCAAAGTAGAGTGCGTTGCGCGCCAGCGCGCGCGGGAACGGCAGGCGCCCGCCGGTCGCCGCGTCGCGCACGCGCAAGCCGACGAGGAGTTTCGCGGGCGTGGCGCCGATGATCGCATCGCACAGCGAGAACACCAGCGTCATCCAGCCGAGGAAGTTCCAGTCGAGGTAAAATGCCCGCGTCGGGCGGCCCTGCGCGTCGGCGGCGGTCGTCCAGGTGCTCAGCGCGCCCGTGACCGGATCGCTGCGCTCGAACAGGAAATTGCGATCGGTGGTGAAGCCCAGCGAATGCTTGTGACAGAGGCGCACATGGTCTGCCGCGAACCACTTGGGCGGCGCCACGGGCGCGGATGCAAGGCCTTGGCAATCGCGCGTGGAGACGACCGAGGAGCGTTGGCGGATCAGCCCGTCGGTCGCGGCGAAGGCCGCAATGCCCAGCAACCACATGAACACGAAGAAGAGGATGATGTCGGCCACACCGGCGAACGCGCGGCGCAGCACGAGCAGCAATTGCGTCGTGGTGGGAACCGTCATGGCGTCTCCTCGACGACGGCGTAGAGCCGCGCTTCGAACGGGCGCAGCGCATCTGGTGCATAGGGCGCGGGATAGTTGGAGAGCGTCACCGCACTTGCTGGCAACGCCGCCGTTGCGGGGGCGCCACGCAGGTTGAGCGCGACGGTCGCGCTGCGACTCTCGTGCGTGCGCGTGTAGACGAACACATCAGGATCGTCGGGCGCGAGATCGCGGAACGCGCCGAAGACCCAGAGCGGGTCGGACTTGCGCAGCGCGATGAGCTTCTGCGTGAAGGTGAGGATGCTGTTGGCATCATGCTGCTGGGCGGCGGCGTTGAGTGTCGCGTGATTGGGATTGACGGGCAGCCAGGGCGTCGTCGTGGAGAACCCGGCCTGTGCGGTGTCATCCCACTGGAACGGCGTGCGCGCGTGATCACGGGTCATGGCGAGGGCTGCGGCGAACGCCTGCGCGTGGTCGCCGTCGCCTTCGCGCTTGAGGCGGTAAGTGGTTTTCGCCCAGACGTCGTCGAGGTGCTCGTACGCTGCGAACGGGCAGTTGGTCATCCCGATCTCGTCGCCCTGATAGACGAACGGTGTCGCGCGCTGGGTCAGCACCAGCGTCATCAGCATGGTCGCGCTTTCGCGCCAGTACGCGCCGTCATCGCCGAAGCGTGACACGACGCGGCCGAGATCGTGGTTCGACAGGACGACGCTGTTCCAGCCGTCGGCGCCGATGCCCTGATCCCACGCGGAGAAGGTGCGCTTGAACGCCAGTCGGCTCCATGCGCCGGACGCATCGCGGGCGGGCTCCACGAGATCGAAATGGTAGATCATGTCGAGCATCGGGTCGGCGGGATCGACGAGCTTGGCCGCGCGCGCTGGATCGACGCCCGGCGCTTCGCCGATGGCGACGCAGTCGTAGTGCTCGAACACCTCGCGGCGCATCTCGCGCAGGAATTCGTGGAGGCGCGGGCCGCCGGCGATGTGGCGGTAGAGCGGCGCGGGGCGCGGATCGATCACGTCGCGCAGCTCCGGTTCCTTGGAGATCACCGTCACCACATCGAGCCGGAAACCGCCGACGCCCTTGTCGAGCCAGAACCGCATGGCGCTGTGGATCGCGGCGCGCACGTCCGGGTTTTCCCAGTTGAGATCGGCCTGCGACGTGTCGAACAAGTGGAGATAGAATTGGTCCGATCCTTCCGGTTTCGACCACGACGGCCCGCCGAAGATCGAGCGCCAGTTGTTGGGCGCCGCCCCACAACGGCCCTCGCGCCACCAGTACCAGTCGCGCTTGTCGCCGCCCGCCCGCGCGTTCTGGAACCACGGATGCTGCGTCGAGGTGTGGTTGAGCGCGATGTCGAAGACGATGCGGATGTCGCGCTTCTTCGCCTCCTCGATCAGCTCCTCAGTGTCGGCCATCGTGCCGAACAGCGGATTGACGGCGGTGTAGTCCGACGTGTCGTAGCCGTTGTCGATCATCGGCGAGGCGAAGATCGGCGATAGCCAGAGCGCGCCGACGCCGAGATCGGCGAGGTAGGGCAGCTTCTCGGTGATGCCGCGGATGTCGCCCACGCCATCGCCCGTCACGTCGCGGAACGACTTCGGATAGACCTGATAGACGACGGCGCATTTCCACCAGTCGGTGCGGAGGGGACGAGTCATGGGGGGAGTATAGCGGGTTCCGGAGCGCCTTGTCCTTCTCCCCGAGGAGAGAAGGTGATCAGAACTCCACGTCGAGTTCTTCCATGTCGTCGGGTTCCGCCAGCGCGCCCGTCACCCACTCCTGCATCAGCGGCCACGCCGCGATCGCAGCGCAGTATGCGGCGCTCGGGCCGCTCAGCTTCACGTCGTAGGTGGAAAACCGTGTCGTCACCGGCGCGAACATCGCGTCGGCCATGGTGGGCTGGCCGAACAGGAACGGCCCGCCGTGCGCGTCCAGACATTCGTCCCAGATCGCGGTGATGCGCTCGATGTCGGGGCGAGCGCCGGCGAACACCTTGTAGCCGGGGTGCCGGGCCTTGATGTTCATCGGCATCGCGGCGCGCATGTTGGCGAAGCCCGAGTGCATCTCGCCGCTGATGCTGCGGCAGTGCGCGCGCGCCTTCGGATCGTCGGGCAGGAGACCGGCCTTCGGCTTGATCTCGGCCAGATATTCCGCGATCGCCAGCGTGTCCCACACCTTGACGCCGTCATGCTCCAGGCACGGCACGAGAAACGACGGGGAGAGCAGCAGCAGCTCCGCCCGGGCGTCGTCGGCGGACACCGCCTTCTCCTCGAACGCCAGCCCCGCCATCCGGCACAGAAGCCAGCCCCGCAGGGACCATGAGCCGTAATTCTTGCTCGCAATCGTGAGTGTCGCCGCAGTCATGGACATTCCCGCCTAATATTGCATCGCCTGCTGGCGCCGGCCCGCTGAAACACTCTTGAAGAGGTCGTTTTCTCGCGGGCCTCTGTCAAACGGAATAGCGTTCGCCCGACCAAAGGGGATGCGGGCCAGCGTGCTGTATCGATCTTATCAGGCCCAGTCGGACTTTATGCTTCCTTTGCGGGCAATGGCGCGCACGGCGCAGGCGGCGTTCGGCTGGGTCAACGGCGAGCCCAGCCACGCGCTGCTGCGCCGGATGACTGCGTCGTGGGAAATGGCCGGGCGGTTCACGCTGACCCATACCCGGCCCGACTACGCCATTACCGAAGTCAAATCCGGCAACCGGGTGCTGGCCGTCACAGAGGACGCCGCGCTGGTGACGCCGTTCGGCACGCTGCTGCACTTCTGCAAGGAGACCGACGCGCCGCCGCCGCGCGTGCTCGTGGTGGCGCCGCTGTCGGGGCACTTCTCCACGCTGCTGCGCAACACCGTGCAGACGCTGCTGCAGGATCACGACGTCTACATCACCGACTGGCACAACGCCCGCGATATCCCGACGAGCGCAGGCGCATTCGGATTCGCCGACTACATCGACCACGTCATCCAGTTCCTCGAACACATCGGTCCCGGCGCGCACGTCGTGGCGGTGTGTCAGCCGTGCGTGCAGGTGCTGGCGGCGGTATCGATCATGGCGGCGCAGAAGCACGCCTGTCAGCCGCTATCGATGACGTTGATGGGTGGGCCCATCGATGTGCGCCAGTCGCCCACCACGGTGAACGCGCTGGCGTTCGATCATCCCATCGAATGGTTCGAGAACAATCTCATCGCCACCGTGCCGATGCGCTATCGCGGCGCGGGACGGCGGGTCTATCCGGGCTTTGTGCAGCTCAACGCGTTCATGCAGATGAACATGGAGCGTCACGTCACCGCGCACCGCAGCCTCTACAACCACCTCGCCGACAACGAGCATGAGGCCGCCGCCAAGATCAAGGAGTTCTACGACGAGTATTTCGCCGTGCTCGACCTGCCGGCGGAATTCTACATCGAGACCGTGCGCCTCGTGTTCCAGGAGGCGCTGCTGGCCAAGGGCGAACTCACGCATCGCGGCGAGAAGGTCGATCCGTCGAAGATCAGGCGCACGGCGCTTCTGACCGTGGAGGGCGAGCGCGACGATGTCTGCGCACTCGGCCAGACGGCGGCGGCGCATGACCTGTGCACGGGCCTCAAGCCCTATATGAAGAAGCACCACATGCAGGTGAGTGTCGGGCACTACGGCCTGTTCAGCGGCAGGCGCTGGGACACCCAGATCTATCCCATCGTGCGCAACCTCATCCTCAGCATGGAGGCGTGAGGGGCGGATTGACGCCGTGACGTGTCCGCCGCCACAACGGGGCATGTCCGACGCCGAAGACCGCGCCCGCCAGTTCATGCACACCCTCGGCCACCCGCGCCGCCGCGCGCGGCCGCGCACCGCGCCGGGCCTTGCGGACGCCGAACACCGGATGATCGACGGGATCGCCGCATGGCGGCTGGGCGAGGGGCCGGCGGTGCTGCTGGTGCACGGCTGGGAAGACGATCACTCGCTGTGGACGCCGCTGATCGACCAGCTCGCGCCGATCGGGCGCGCGGTGGTGGCGCTGGACCTGCCGGGGCACGGGTTTTCGGAAGGCGACCGGTCGCCGCTGCTGCTGGCGGCGAAGGCGGTGGCCAGCGTCGCCGACGCGTTCGGCCCGATCGACGCGGTGGTGGCGCACTCGTTCGGCAGCCCCGCCACGGTCACCGCGATCGAGGAACACGGTCTGGCGCCGGAGCGCGTGGTGCTGATCGGTTCGGCGCTGCACCAGCGCGGCCAGATCATGCGCATCGCGGAGCGCTACGACATCCCCGACAGCGTCGTGGAGCAGATCTTCGCCAGCTACGAGGCCGATGTCGGCAAGCCGGTGGACTGGTTCGATCTGCGCCGCTCAGCGCCCGCCATGACGGCCAGGGCGCTCATCCTGCATTCGCTCGACGACGACGCGTGCGACTACACCGGCGCGCAGGAACTGGCGGCGCTGTGGCCCGGCGCGGAACTCGCGCTCACCGATGGCCTCGGCCACCGCATGATCTGCCAGACGCCGAGCGTCATCGACCGGATCGTGGATTTCGTTGCTTAACAGAAGGCGCGCCGCATGCTGACCGTCCACCATCTCGGTATTTCACAATCGGAACGCATCGTGTGGCTCTGCGAGGAGCTGGAGCTCGACTACGCGTTCCAGCGCTACGACCGCCGCGCCGACAACCGCCTCGCGCCGGACGACTACAAGGCGCTGCACCCGATGGGCATCGCGCCGGTGATCACCGACGGCGCGCTCGTGCTGGGGGAGAGCGGCGCGATCTGCGAGTACATCTGCGGACGCTACGGCGACGGGCGGCTGACGCCCAAGCCCGACGACGCGGATTTCGCCGAGCACCTGTTCTGGTTCCACTGGTCGAACGCCACGTTCATGACGACGCTGATGATGCAGCTTGTCGGCGGTGGCGAAAACCCGTTCGTGAAGGACCGCGCGAACCGCGCCTGGTCGATGATCGAGAAGCGCCTGGGTGAAGCGCCGTACTTCGGCGGCCGGACCCTCACCACCGCCGACATCATGATGGTCTATTGCCTCACCACCAGCCGCGCCTTCCGCGGCACGTCCATCGACGCCTGGCCGAACATCAAGGCCTACCTCGGCCGCATCGGCGCCCGCCCCGCCTACCAGCGCACGATGGCCAAGGCGGAGCCGGGGATGACGCCGTATCTGACGTGAGTTCGCGCTAGGAGACGCCAAGCTTCCGCGTGCTCCGCGCGATCACGCGCAGCGCCGGCGCGTCCACCACCTTCACCGCCTCCGCCTGCGCCTTCGCCCACACCGGCAGCGCGCGCTCTAGGGCGCGCGCGCCTTTCTCGGTCAGCCACACGGCGCGCTTGCGCTGGTCCTTCTCCGCCGTGACGATTTCCACCAGGCCACCACGCGCGAGCGTCTGCAGGTTGCGCGACAGCGTGGAGGGATCGAGGCCGGCGTGTTCGGCGAGCGCGCCGAGCGTGTCGTCCTCCGTGCCCGCCACCTGCGCCATCAGGCTGAACTGTGTGATCGTGAGCCCGGTCTCCGCGAGGCGTGCGTCGTAGAAGACGGTGAGCCGCCGGGCCGCGAGCCGCGCCGCGCGGGCCGGGCAGTCCATCAGCGGCGCCAGCGCCTCGCGCGACAGCTTGCCGGGCTTCGGGCGCCGCGACGGAGAAGGGGCTTGCGGAGGTCTGGCCATGGACCTATGTAGATACAACAATTGTATCTGCAAGGATAGCCTCGTGACCGCTTCCTGGAAGCCGTATTCGCCGGCCGAAAAGGCCGCCCGCGCCAAGGCGCCGCCGATCTCGGGGGAGGCCTTGCGCGACATGTCGGGCATCGAGGCGATGCAGGCGCTCGCCGCCGGCCAATATCATCGCCCGGCGATCCTCGATCTGCTGGACGGCGATCTTATCGAGGTGGGTGAGGGTCGCGCGGTGTTCGTGCTGGAGCCGAGTGCTGCGCTGCTCAATCCGCTGGGCACGGTCCACGGCGGCATCGCGCTGACGCTGCTCGACAGCTGCACCGGTTGCGCCGCGCACACCACGCTGCCGGCCGGCGTCGGCTACACGACGCTGGAGACCAAGGGCAATTTCGTCCGCGCGATCATGCCGGACACCGGGCCGATCTATGCGGAGGGCAAGGTCGTCGCCGCCGGGCGCACGATCATCACCGCCGAGGGCCGCATCACCGACAGCCAGGGCCGGCTTCTCGCGCACGGCACGTCGACACTTCTGGTGCTGGGTCCTAAGAACTGAACCGAAGAATTCTGGAGCAATCTGTCATGGAAAAAGATCCGGTCGTCATCGTCGGTCTCGCACGCACGCCGATGGGCGGGCTGATGGGGGATCTGGGCGGGTTTTCCGCCAATGAACTCGGCGCCGTGGCCGTGAAAGCCGCGCTCGCGGAAGCGAAAGTGAAGGGCGAGGACGTCGACTGGATCCTGATGGGCAACGTGCTGCCCGCCGGGCAGGGCCAGGCGCCCGCGCGTCAGGCGGGCCGCAAAGCCGGGCTGCCGGACTCGGTTGAAGCCACCACGCTCAACAAGATGTGCGGCTCGGGCATGCAGGCCGCGATCATGGGCCGCGCCGCGCTCATCGCGGGCGACGTGAAAGTTGTGATCGCCGGGGGCATGGAGAGCATGTCCAACGCGCCGTTCCTGATGCTGAAGCACCGCACCGGCCAGAAGTACGGCCACGACAAGCTCTACGATCACATGGCGCTCGATGGCCTCGAAGACGCCTACGAAGGCAAACCGATGGGCGTCTATGCCGACATGATCGCGCAGGAATACCAGTTCACCCGTGAGGCGCAGGACGCCTACGCGATCGAAACCCTGCGCCGCGCGCAGGCCGCCACCACCAGCGGCGCATTCCAGCGCGAGATCACGGCGGTGACCGTGAAGGGCCGCGACGGCGACACCCAGATTGCCATCGACGAACTGCCGCGCAAGGCGAAACCTGATAAAATTCCGACATTGAAGCCCGCCTTCAACAAGGACGGCACGGTGACGGCGGCGAATGCCTCGGCCATTTCCGATGGCGCGGCGGCGCTCGTGCTGATGCGCCTTTCGGAAGCCGAGAAGCGCGGCCTTAAGCCGCTGGCGAAGATCGTGTCGTCAGCCGCGCACGCGCATGCGCCGGCCTACTTCACCACGGCGCCGGTGCACGCGATGAACAAGGCGCTCGACAAGGCGGGCTGGGGAATCAAGGACGTCGATCTGTTCGAGATCAACGAAGCGTTCGCCGTAGTGCCGATGATCGCGATGAAGGATCTGTCGATCAGCCACGACATCATCAACGTCAACGGCGGCGCCTGCGCGCTCGGACACCCGATCGGCGCCTCAGGCGCGCGCATCATGGCGACGCTGATCGCCGCGCTTGAAGCGCGCGGCGCAAAACGCGGCATGGCGAGCCTCTGCATCGGTGGCGGTGAAGCGACGGCGGTGGCGCTGGAGCTGATGTAGGGACCCACCGTGCCGCCGATCTCCGAATCGGCAGCGGTGGTTCCGCCAGCACCGGCGGTACGGATTACCGCGCGCGAAACACCAGCGTCGACCACGCTTCGCGGCGGAACCGGCGCTTGAGCGTCATGCCGCGCCCCTCGTAGGCGAGGCGGATCAGCGGCTCCTGTTTCGTCAGCAGGCCCGACAGGATCAGCGTCCCGCCGGACGCGGTCGCTTTCGCAAGCAGCGGCGACAGCCGGATCAGCGGCCGCATCAGGATGTTGGCGAACACGAGATCATAGCGCTCGCGCGCATGCCGCGCGCCGTTGCCCGCGATCACCCGCACGCGCGGGCCGACGCGGTTGTTCTTCACGTTCTCGACCATGATCATCGCCGCGCGCGTGTCGATCTCCACCGCCACCGCCTTCGCGCCCGTCTTGGCCGCCGCGATCGCCAGCACGCCGGAGCCCGCGCCGACA